>CANKON010000011.1 GCA_947484105.1 Methylococcaceae bacterium
GGTAATGCCCGTGAAGAAGCAATTAGCGCGTTGTGTTCACTCGGTTATAAACCGCTCGATGCCAGTCGTATGGTTTCAGCGATTCAACCCGAAGGCAAAAATTGTGAAACGATAATTCGTTTAGCTTTGCAAAGTGCTGTGAAATGAAAGCGAAGATGACAATTTCAGTTTGTACTAATCAACGCTACTCTGCTCAAACGCCCTCTTGTGGTGCGAGAGGAAGTTTAAAATTATTAGAGCAGCTAAAAATTGCCACACAAAAATCCAACATTATCGTAGAAAGTAGCTGTTGTTTTGGGCATTGCGCTAAAGGTATTGTCGTAAAAATTTCGCCAAACGGTAATTTTTATCATCATGTAACGGAATCCGATATTCCAAAATTACTCAACGATGCCAATAAATTAAATGATTGAAGAAGACCGTTTAATTACCGCGAATGCAGGTCAAGGCGAGGAAGGACACGACCGTGCAATGCGTCCGAAAAAATTAGCGGACTATGTTGGGCAAGAAGAATGCCGCACGCAAATGGCAATTTTTATTCAGGCGGCAATGGCGCGACAAGAGGCACTCGATCATACGTTAATTTTCGGTCCACCAGGTTTAGGGAAAACGACACTCGCGTTAATTATTGCGAATGAAATGGGCGTAAATTTGCGGCAAACGGCAGCACCTGTTTTAGAGAAAGCAGGGGATTTAGCCGCGTTGCTGACGAATTTAGAAAAACACGACGTGCTATTTATCGACGAAATTCACCGTTTAAGCCCAGCTGTTGAAGAAATTTTATATCCAGCGATGGAAGATTATCAGCTCGATTTGATGATTGGTGAAGGGGCGTCGGCTCGGTCGGTTAAAATTGATTTACCGCCGTTCACGTTAATCGGTGCCACGACCCGCGCAGGCTTATTGACTTCGCCGTTACGCGATAGATTTGGGATTGTGCAACGATTGGTTTTTTACACGGTTGAAGAATTAACGCATATTGTGACTCGTTCGGCACAGGTTTTGAAAATGGGCATTGAACCCAAAGGCGCACACGAAATTGCTAAACGTTCACGCGGCACGCCTCGAATTGCAAACCGATTATTGCGGCGTGTGCGCGATTTTGCTCAAGTCAAAAGCAACGGCATTATCACTGAACACGTCGCCGCCGAAGCCTTAACGATGTTAAAAGTAGACAGCAACGGTTTCGATAGTTTGGATAGAAAATTTTTATTAACCTTGATTGAGAATTTTTCGGGTGGACCTGTTGGTTTAGACACAATGGCGGCAGCCATTAGTGAAGAGCGCGGCACGATTGAAGACGTTTTAGAGCCGTATTTGTTGCAGCAAGGGTTTATTATGCGAACACCACGCGGACGAGTGGCAACGTCGGCAGCGTACTTGCATTTTGGTTTGACAGCCCCAAAAATAGCTGCAGCAAATGTGGATTTGTTTGAATCATGAAAACGCCTTTTATTTTACCCGTTAGAGTTTACTACGAAGACACTGACGCGGGCGGCGTAGTGTATCATTCAAATTATTTAAATTTTTTTGAACGCGCTCGAACCGAAATGTTGCGCGATTTAGGTTTTGAACAAAATCAATTACGCGAACAAAGTGGCGTTATTTTTGCTGTAAGAAATATGCAAATTGATTATTTACGCCCCGCAAAATTCAATGATTTAGTACACGTTAGCGCGGTAATTTCGCAATTAAAGAAAGTGAGTTTAACCTTTGAACAAACCATAAAGTGCAATGAAATTCTGCTTTGCACTTGTAGCTGTCAGGTTGTTTGCCTTAATGCAGATAAATTTTTACCGACTGCTCTTCCTGATTTTTTATTGAAACAATTTTTAACTAAAACCAATGAACACTGATTTATCGATTTTCCATTTAGTCACCGAAGCCAGTTTTGTCGTGCAGTTTGTGATGCTAATTTTATTCACGGCATCCTTAGTTTCGTGGACATTTATTTTTTCCAAACGCAAAGAACTCAATCGTTCTATCGAAATTACTGATGAATTTGAAGAACAATTTTGGTCAGGCGTTTCATTATCGGAACTTTATCGCAAACTCGCGGCGAAAGATTTTGAACCCGAAGGCATCGAAAAAATCTTTTTAGCAGGCTACAAAGAATTTTCCAGAATGCGATTGAGTGGCAACGTTGAACCTGCCGTGCAAGTCGAAAGCGCACAACGGGTAATGCGAATTGAATTATTACGCGAACTTGACCGTTTAGATGAACATTTAGCATTTTTAGCTACGGTCGGTTCAACCAGTCCATATATTGGTTTATTCGGCACAGTTTGGGGGATTATGAATTCGTTTATGGCTTTAGGAAATGTGAAACAAGCCACTTTAGCGCAAGTCGCACCAGGTATTGCCGAAGCGTTAATTGCGACGGCAATCGGTTTGTTTGCCGCGATTCCAGCTGTTGTGGCATACAACCGTTTTTCAACACGTTTGGACAGATTAACAGGACGTTATGAATTATTTGTTGAAGAATTTATTGTGTTATTGCAAAGACAGGCTCACAGCAAATGAACGTAAGCAATAAAAAAGCGGGTCGTCGTCGCCCAATGGCTGAAATCAACGTCGTACCGTATATCGACGTAACATTGGTGTTGCTGATTATTTTCATGATTACCACGCCGATGTTGCAATCGGGCGTTGAAGTCGATTTGCCGAGAGCGCAAGCAGCGATGATTGATCAAAAAGACGATACGCCGCCGTTTATTATTTCGATTCAAAACGCAGATGGTGCGGGTAAGTATTTTATTAACGTTGGTGATGGCGAGGATGAGCCTGTTGAATTGGAACAAATTTACCCGCGTATTGATGCTGTTTTGAAAAATAAACCTACCACGCAAATCTTGATTAACGCTGATAAAAATATTGATTACGGCACCGTGGTCGTGACGATGGCGGCGTTGAAAAAAGCGGGCGTTCCGACCGTTGGCTTAATGACTAAATCAGATGATTAACGGCTTCAATGGCTAACCAAAAATTTTCAAAACCTTTTTTCTGGGCATTAGCGTTTCATTTAACGCTTTTGGGGTTATTCGCGCTCAGTGCGTTGTACAAACCTGCGCCGCCACCGCCACCGCCTGAACCTGAAATTATTCACGCGACGATGGTTGAGTTAAATCCGCCAGTCGTGAAACCAGAAGTGCCTGTTGAAAAACCTACGCCCATTTCAGAATCGCCAACGCTTCCGCCTATTGAAGAGCCAAAACCTGTTGAGCCTCCGAAGCCGATTGAGCCGCCAAAAAAAGTAGAACCACCAAAACCTGTTGAATTACCAAAACCGATTGAGCCGCCAAAAAAAGTCGAGCCTCCAAAGCCAGTCGAACCACCAAAAGAAGATTTGGTGAAAAAAGCGGCTATAAAAGCAGAGAAATTGGCTGCTGAAAAAGCCGAAGCGCAAAAGGTGGAAGAAGCGAAAAAAGCGATTGAGCGCGTAAAATCAAAAGAGGCTGAGGACGCGAAAAAAGCGGAACACGAAAAAGAAGCCACTGAAAAAGCGGAAGCTAAAAAAGTTGAAGAAGCGAAAAAAACGGCTGAAAAGGCAGAAAAATTAGCTGCTGAAAAGGCTGAAGCCAAAAAAGCAGAATCTGAAGCTAAAAAAGAAGCGGCTGAAAGAGAAAAAGCCGAAACGAAAAAAGCTGAGGCTGATGCAAAAAAAGCCGCTGAGGCTGACGCTAAAAAAGAAGCTGCAAAAAAAGTTGAAGCTGAAAAACTAGCTGCCGATAAAGCTGCAAAGCAAGCTGCTGAAAAAGCCGAAAATGCGGCGAAACAAGCCGCAGATAAAGCGGCAAGAGATGCTGCTGCCAGAGCAGATGCCGAACGTGCCGCAAATGAGAAAGCACGAGCCGATGCATTGGCAAAACAAGCCGCCGAACGTGCCGCCGCTGATTCAGCAAGAATTGAAGCTGCAAAACAAGAAGCCGCCGCCGCAAATGCGAAAGCCGCAGCGGCAGAGAATGCAGATGCCGCCATCAAAGGTGAAATTCAGAAAAAAATTGAAAGTCATCATCATCGTCCACCAGGTTCTGAGGCGTTAACGTGTGTCGTTGAGTTTAGACTCAGTTCAACAGGTGACATTGTTGGCGAAGTCAATGTGACGAAAAGTAGCGGTGACGCGATGTTCGATGATTCGGTAGTTAATGCCGTTAATTCATCGGTTCCATTCCCAGTACCTAGCGAAAGAAGAATTAAAATAACAATACATCGAAAATAAACGTGAATTTAAGTTGTTCACGTTTGTGTTTGAGCCGAAAAAACTGAATCGCGTTTGCATCCAAAACCGCAGAATGCCATGATTTGCGCCACTTTAATCTAATTTATAAAAATTGCTATGAGCAGTAATCAATCTCCGCGTATTTTAGTTGTTGACGATGAAAACGATATTCGCCATTTGGTGAGTGAAATTTTAGAAGACGAAGGCTATCAAGTCAGCATGGCTGAAAATGCCACGGTGGCGAAATCGTTAAAAATTTCGACTAAACCCGATTTAATTTTGCTCGATATTTGGATGCCCGATACCGACGGCATTACGTTGTTAAAAGAATGGCTTGCCGAAGAAAAAACCTTATGTCCTGTAATTATGATGTCGGGACATGGTTCCGTTGAAGCCGCCGTTGAAGCCACGCGTTTGGGCGCATTCGACTTTTTAGAAAAACCGTTGTCACTTGCAAAATTATTACTGGTTGTCGAAAAAGCATTGGAATCTGGTCAACAAAATCCAGGGTTATCGCAAAATGTCCACATTGACATTGAACCTGTTGGAAAAAGTGCCGCCATAGCACGCATCAAAGACCAATTGAAACGTCTCGCGCAACATGACACGCGTGTGTTATTAACAGGTGAAGCAGGTGTGGGCAAAGAGCTTTATGCGCGTTATTTGCATAACAACAGTTCGCATCGATATGGCGCGTTTATTAACGTGGCGGTCGGGAGCATTTCGCCTGAAAATTCTGCCGTTGAATTTTTCGGTAAAGAAGATGGAACGCGCGTTTATCAAGGTTTACTGGAAAGAGCGAATAAAGGCACGCTATTTTTAGGCGAAATAGGTGACATGGACAAAGAAACTCAATTGCGTTTATTGAGTGCGTTGGAATCGCGTTCATTTTTGCGAGTTGGTGGTAGCGAAGCAGTCAATGTAGATGTTCATGTTATTGCGTCAACTCGAATGGCGTTGGATGAAGAAGTGCGATTTGGACGTTTTCGACACGAGCTTTATTATTTGTTGAATGAAGTGACCATCACGATTCCACCGTTGCGTGAACATAGTGAAGATGTTCCCTCGTTATTAAATTTTTATGTTGATTATTTTGTCACACATGAAAAATTGGCGTTTCGCCATTTTTCAATGGCAGCACAAAATTATTTGCGTAATTACAGTTGGCGCGGAAATGTGCGTGAACTCAAAAATGTGGTGCAACGTTTAATGATTTTAGGCGTTGGTGAAGAAGTTGGATTAGACGAAGTGAAAAATACGCTGGGTAAAATCAGCAACGACTCGATGATTTTGTCGTCGATTCCTGAGTTTTTCAATTTACCGCTTAAAGAAGCGCGAGATCATTTTGAAAAAGCCTATTTGGAATATCATTTTGAAAAAACGGGTGGAAGTGTCGCCAAATTATCGGCGGCGGTTGGGATGGAGCGCACACATTTATATCGCAAATTACATTCGTTAAATATCAAGTTGTGATTTAAAACGTCACGTTATTTGATAACAGGCAAAAGCTGGAAATGTACAATATCAACCATTTGTGTAACCCCTAAACTTCAATAATCAAAGAAATCATGAAAACTAATGCCTATTTTGATGACATCCAGACACATATTATTCGAGAATTGAAAAAGGCAAATTTCGATATAACACTTGCTGTCACTTGGCTGACGGATAATGAGATTTTCCAAACGTTGTGCTTGCTAGCGAAATCTGGCATCACAGTTCGGTTGGCGTTATCTGATGATGAAATTAACCGTAAAAAATCGGGGATTCAATTTCAGCACTTTACGGATGCAGGCGGTGAATTATATTGGATACCTGTTGATGCGTCGGGCAACGTTATGCGTTTCAAATTTTGCATCATTGACCGTCAAAACGTGATTACGGGTTCTTATAGTTGGATGCAACTGGGGTCTGATAATCATGAAAATATCGTCGTTGTTGGTAATGATCCTGAATTCGCCATGCAATATCTTGAATCGTTCAATGAATTACTTCGAGAATATGACCATCTTGTCGAACTTTCGGTGAAAGGTCGAGATGCCATTATGCGGCGTGTCGCGTTGCTTAACGAAATGATTGCAAAGGGCGATGCGGATAATGAACGTTTAATTGGTTTGTTTTTAAAATATCGTGATTTAACGACAAAAACACTGAATCGTTTTTATCGCTGGGATTCAGAATTATTAGGACAATTACCCGAATCGTGGGATTGGTGGGAATTGTCGCGTAATACCGTGATATCGTGGGACGTTGAACTCATTGAGCGTTATAAAGGAAAGTGGCATTGGCAAGCGTTATCGAGCAATGAAGTTATTCCTTGGAGTGTCACATTGATTGAGCGTTATAAAGATCGTTGGGATTGGGCATGGTTATCCAGTAATAAAGCCCTTCCATGGAAAGTAGAACTCATCGAACGATACAAAGACCGTTGGGATTGGGAAAAATTATCCAGCAACAAAGCCCTTGCGTGGGATGCAGAATTGCTAGAACGTTACAAATATCATTGGGATTGGGAGCGATTGTCATGCAACGAGGCACTTCCTTGGAGCGTAAGTTTGTTGGAGTTTTATCAATTGGAATTTTTGAGAGCAGGTGAGGGATCGGTACTTTTTTGGACGACGAATATCTTGCCTTTCTTTCAACCAATTTCTCGAGAAACGGTGGTTGAAATTTGTAAATTGCTTGGGGATAACACACGAAACAGAATCTGATTATCCGTTTCGATTATTTTTTAATTACACCGTTCACCACTCGCAAATTTAATGCAAATTCATTTAAAAACGTTAGGTTGTCGTTTAAACGAAGCCGAATTAGAAACCTGGGCGCAAGCCTTTCAAGCACAAGGTCACGCTATTACACGCGACATTTCCGCCGCACAATTAGTCGTTATCAACTCCTGCGCCGTAACACAAGATGCCGCGCGAAAATCACGCCAATTGATTCGTCGTATTCACCGCGAAAATTCGCACGCAAAATTAGTGGTGAGTGGTTGTTACGCGACCTTGAACACCGCCGAAGCACAAGCTCTTTTGGGAGTCGATTTAGTCGTTAGCAACAAAGACAAAGCGAGTTTAGTCGAAAAAGCGTTAACCGAATTAACGTTTGAAAGTATGCCCGAGATGGCGACTGAACCTGCTGAAATTGCACTTTTTACACGCGGCAGACAACGTGCTTTTGTTAAAGTGCAAGATGGTTGCCGTTATCGTTGTACGTTTTGTATCGTAACCGTAGCGCGAGGCGACGAAGTGAGTCGTTCTCTTTCTGATGTAATTATTGAAATTAACGCTTTGCACGCGCAAGGCATTAACGAAGTCATTTTGACAGGCGTGCATTTGGGCGGCTACGGTAGCGATAATGGCGAAAATATCGTTACGTTAATTCAAGCAATTTTGGCACAAACTGACATTCCGCGTTTGCGTTTGGGGTCGCTTGAACCGTGGGAATTGAACGATGAATTTTTTACGTTATTTGAAAATTCGCGCTTGATGCCTCATCTACATTTACCGTTGCAAAGCGGTTCGGACGCAGTTTTACGGCGCATGGCACGACGTTGCAAAATTGACGAATACTCCAAAATGCTTGAACGTTTGCGGATACAAATTCCACTGTTCAACATTACGACCGACATCATCGTGGGTTTTCCAAATGAAACTGAAGAAGAATGGAATGAAAGTGTTGAATTTGTGAAAAAATGCGGTTTTGGACATATTCATATTTTCACTTATTCACCCCGCGAAGGTACGAAAGCCGAGACGTTGCCAAATCCTGTCCCACATGAAATCAAAAAACAACGCAGTGAACAATTGCATCGTTTAGCAGAAGAAATGAAGCACGATTTTTATCAACAAAATATCGGACAAACTTTTTCGGTACTTTGGGAAGGGCAGCGTGATGAATTAGAAAATGGCAGCGTACGGGTGTTTGGTTACACGCCAAATTATTTGCGCGTGGCGTGTGAAATCAATGCCGCTGATTCGTTAGAAAATCAAATAACGGATTTTCTAATTACCTAAAATTCATTTTTGAAAAATTGACGGTATTTGAGATTTTTACTCAAAATAAGTCCGTCAATATTTCCCACATCGTTTTTTCTAATTCGCGCTTTGGAACCTCCACCGATTTGTCATCGCTCGATTTTGCGATAGGCACGGCACTTGGTTTGAAATCCCCTTGAATACTTTTGATTTGATCATTTTCAAAAAAGATAGAAATGTTTTTTTGCGTAATATCTTCTTCACTGCCTTTTTTTGATGAATAAATGTAATCCCAACGGTTTTGATGAAAATAATCCACCAACATCGGCGAACCCATAATGTATAAAACTTGGCGTTTGGTCATATTAGGTCGTAATTGGTCGATCATCGTTTGATCAATCATGTTGCCTTGATTCACGTCAATTTTATAAACATAAGGCAAATTATCTAAAATGAGTGAACAAGACATCAACGGTATGCAGAGGAAACCTAAAAATAAAATCTTTTTTTGCATTGGAGAGAACTTAAAAATGAGTAAAGAATGGCGCGGATTCTACGGGATTTGACTTAAACAGTCATGCGCTTAGGTTTAAAAAAACGTTACAATGCACTAAATTAAAATATTTCGGGAACGTGATGATGGAAAATCAAGAAAACGTAGAACTCAAAAATGCGGGCTTAAAAGTGACTGTACCGCGTATCAAAATTTTACAAATTTTAGAAAAACAGGCACACGATCGTCACTTTTCAGCTGAAAAACTTTACAAAATTTTACTCAGTGAAAACGAAGATATTGGGCTGGCAACAGTTTATCGAGTTTTAACGCAATTTGAAGCAGCAGGATTGGTCACACGTCACCATTTTGAAGGGAATAATTCGGTTTTTGAACTTGATGACGGCGGACATCACGATCATTTAGTCTGTGTAAAATGTGGAAAAGTCGATGAGTTTCAAGACGAATTCATTGAAAAACGCCAACGTGAAATCGCTGACAGTTTGGGTTATGAACTTACCGATCACAATTTTTATCTTTACGGTTTTTGTGGTGTGTGCCGCAAACCCAAAGCCTAACCTTTATCAAAAAATCATTCATGTTTAAACCTCTTATTTTTTACATCGGTTTGCGTTATACCCGCGCTAAACGCCGTACCCAGTTCATTTCATTCATTACATTAACTTCGGTTTTAGGAATCGCGCTAGGTGTGACGGCGTTGATTACGGTTTTATCCGTAATGAACGGTTTTGAAGCCGAACTACGCGAACGCATTTTAGGAATGACTTCGCACGCCACGGTGACAGGACAATCGGGACAACTCGATAATTGGCAAGAACTCGATCAGCGTTTAGTGGGTTATCCACACATTCAAGGCACTGCACCGTTTATTAACGGGCAAGTCATGATTAACGCGGACCGCAGAGTGAGCGGCACAATGTTGAGTGGTATTTTGCCTGAAAATGAAGCGAAAGTTTCTGAAGTTGCAACCAAAATGAAAGAAGGAAAGCTGACTGATTTAGTGCCAGGCGAATACGGCATTATTTTGGGAATTGAATTAGCCAATTATTTAGGTGTTGTCGTCGGCGATAAAATTACCGTCATCAGTCCCCAAGTCAATTCAACGCCCGCAGGCGTTGTACCACGAATGCGTCGTTTCACTGTGATTGGCACGTTCCAAGTTGGAATGTACGAATACGATAGAAACATGGCTTTAATTCACCTCGATGACGCGGCAAAATTATTTCGTTTAGAAACAGCTGTTTCAGGCTTACGGATTAAATTAGACGATTTATTTAATGCCCCCAAAATTACCCGCGACTTATCAAAAGCTCTCTACAACAATTATTACGTCAGTGATTGGACACTGGCGCACAGCAATTTTTTCCGTGCAATTCAAACTGAAAAAACCGTGATGTTTATTATTTTGCTGCTGATTGTAGCGGTGGCGGCATTTAACATCGTTTCAACGTTGGTGATGGTTGTAACTGATAAACGCGGTGATATTGCGATTTTGAAAACCCAAGGTTTAACATCGCCGTCTGTGATGGGGATTTTTATGGTTTTAGGCGCAATTATCGGCGCAGTCGGTACGGTGATTGGAACGATTTTTGGCGTAATTTTGGCGTTAAATGTTGAAACGATTGTGCCAGCGATTGAAAAATTCTTTAATGTTCAATTTATGGCGGCAGACGTTTATTACATAAGTGAATTGCCGTCAAAATTGGTTTGGACAGACGTTTATTCGATTGCAGGTATGGCATTTTTCTTGTCGTTACTCGCGACAATTTACCCCGCGTGGCAAGCCGCAAAAATCAATCCAGCCGAGGTATTGCGTTATGAGTAAGTTAATTTTGGAATGCAAAAATTTGGTGAAACGTTATGGTGATTTAGACGTGGAAGTTTTGAAAGGCGTGGATTTGGAAATTGCTGTCGGTGAGCGCGTTGCCATTATGGGGGCATCGGGTTCAGGCAAAAGTACGCTACTCCATTTACTAGGCGGTTTAGATAAACCAACTAGCGGCGAAGTTGTTTTAAACGGTGTGAATTTGAACACCGTCAGCGGTTCAAAACTTGCCAAATTACGCAATCAATCCCTCGGATTTATTTACCAAGCACATCATTTACTCGGCGAATTTACGGTGTTGGAAAACGTTGCCATGCCGTTGTTAATCGGAAATGAATCCGTAAAAAATGCTCAAATTCGTGCCACGAAATTGTTGAAACGTGTGGGCTTGGGGCATCGAATCGAACATAAACCTGGCGAGCTTTCAGGCGGTGAACGTCAACGCGCGGCGGTTGCAAGAGCGTTAATTAACAAACCTGCGCTGATTTTAGCCGATGAACCCACAGGGAATTTAGACAGTAAAACCGCCGATTCAGTTTATCAATTAATGATGGAATTGAATCAAGAATTGCAGGTGAGTTTTTTAGTGGTGACGCATGATCATGATTTAGCGGCGAAATTGGGAAAGGTTTTACACATGGAAGATGGGCTGATTGTGACTTAGTGCAGCAACCATGAACCTTGTCGTTTCAAGCCCTGCTGGCAATTTCTGCTACAGGGCTTTTTTGTTGGTGTGCCATAATTCCGCCATTGGAGCTTGAATTTCCTGCATAACCTGCAAGATGCTGACTTGATAAATGTGCGTACCGCAAAACCATCTTCAAATCAGACCAGCCGCCGAGTTCCTTTAAAACGTGCAGCGGTGTTCCATTTTGAACGTGCCAACTCGCCCAAGTATGCCGAAGGTCATGGTATTTAAAATTTTCAATCCCCGCCCTTTTTAATGCCTTGCGCCATGCCAAAGTGTTCACGACTGTTACTGGCTTTTTTGCATAAGTAAAGACGTGTGTTTCATGCTTTCCAATTTGAGAACGTAAAACAGACATTGCGTCATCATTGAGCGGGATAGCGATTGCCTTCCCTGACTTTGTGTTTTCAGCATCGACCCAAGCGCACCGCTTTTGCATGTCAACATTCGCCCATTGCAAATTTAATACGTTTGAAGTTCGCAGCCCTGTCGCTAAAGAAAATTGAGCGATGACTTTCGTGTGCGCGGGCAACTCCTTAAACAATCGCGCCACCTCGTCTTGCGTTAGCCATCGAACCCGCTCATTTTTTAACGGCAACATCTTTACTTTTGGGTAGCTATCAATCCACTCCCATTCATTTTTCGCGGCAATTAAAATTGAACGCAAAACAGCAAGATTTCGATTCACCGTTCCGTTGGTTACGCCCGTTGTTTTTTTATGCGTTTTGATTTCGTCAACGAGTGATTTTGTAATCTCGTCCAGCATTTTACCCGACAAGTGCTGGTCAAAATAACGCAGCGCATCCTTATCAACACGAAGTGATTTTTTATGGTCGTTTTCAGACAGCCAACGAACAACGGCTTGTTGCCATGAATACCTTGGCTTATCGCCCACATTTTTTACGCGCCATGATTGTGCCTTGAGCTTGTCGTGGAGTTCTTGCGCTTGTTGCTTGTTTGAAGTCCCAGCAGATTGTCGTACTCGCTTGCCGTTTGGCGCGATGAAGTCAATATAGTAGCTGTCGCTTTTGTCATCTTTTCGTTTGTAGATTGCCATTTTGGCTGCTCCTTAGTGTTATCGGCTACTAAGCGCAAACCGCCGACAGTAGAATACTTTTGAGTAATATGAAGCGCAAGGTGATGTTCGAGAAACACCCAGCGTCTGCCAATTTTTGCGCCACCAACCTTTCCACTAATGGCAAGCTGACGCATGGTTTCAGGGTGAACTTTAAGAAAATCGGCAGCTTGTTTTAGGTCAAGTGTCACCATTTTGTTACCCCACCAGATTTGCGGTGGATTGCATTACCACGCCATTCACATCAAATGTATTGCCGTGATTGCAAAAATCGACAAATTGCCGTGATAGCTGGCTCACCGCATAAGAAATCTCTGCCCATTCGTTAATTAGCTCGACTGGCGTATTGCCGCTTTCGGCGGCGAGATATAACGCGCCTTTAATATCGTGAATGGCTTCAACGATGGTGCTGATGCTATCTTGGTGTTGTTTAATGACCCCGTTTTCGTGATTCAATAAATTGCGGGATTGTTTCAAATCCGCTTCCTGTTTTTGCAAACTTTCGATGCGATATTCCAGCTGGTCGATTTCAATTTTTTTCGCGTTCAGGTCTTTGGTTACACCGTCTTTGATGGCTTTTGCTTGCTCTTTTTTGAGCTTTTCAAGTGCATCTTGAGCATCAAGTGCTTTACGTTCGGCTTGTTGAATTGCGCTGGAGTTTTCAAGAATTAAATTCGCCCGTTCCTTTGCCAGCTGTTCGCTCACGCCTGCCGTAATTTGTGCGGCAATGGAATGACGCAAATCATCGCTTTGTTGCTTGACAGCGTTCAGTGTAATTTGTTTGAAATCGAGCTTTTTGGTCGTTTCAATCAGGCTGTTTTGCAGAGTGTCATTTTTTAATTTCCATTCATTTGCCACATCTTCAACGTACTTTGCTCCGATTTTTTTGCCTTCCGCCAAGGCGCGAGCGATGGCTTCTTGCCAAACTTCGGGTTTGGCTTCGTCGGGAATTGACGTTAATGGGCGAAGTTGCGATTCAGGAATTTGCAATCCGCCAATTGGCGGAAGGAAACTTTCAATTCGTGCTGCGGTTGCTAATCTGTCCAATTGGCTGAGGCTGTAATTCCACTCTTTTTCGCCATATTCTGCCCAACTCGAAAAACCTAATGCCCGCCAACCTTTGCGGTCACGCATTTCCAACAACATTGAGCGCATCACGCTTTCGAGCGATTTAAGTTCAGTGTGTTTTGTTCTGGCTTCTTCTGGTGTCATATCTGGCAAAAACTGTAGGTCATGGCTCATGTTCCGCTCCTGATAATGTCGTATTGTTGTTTGTTTAAACGTATTAAATCCGTGATGCGTTGGCGAATTTCGATACGGGGCAATTGTTGTTTTTTGCCGTTATCGATAATTTGATTGATGCTGGTTTCAATGCAAATAACTGCGCTTAACATTTCGTCACTCATTTCCTTAATGGGACAACC
>CANKON010000012.1 GCA_947484105.1 Methylococcaceae bacterium
CAAGATTTGGCAAAAGTCGCTGGCACAACATGGCTTGAAACAGCGGATTCAGGCAATGCGATTTACGGTGCAGGCGGTGATAACAATTTCGGTGTCATTCGTTCGTCATCGCTTGAAAATTCAAACGTTGATTTATCAGAACAATTAGTGAAGTTGATTGTGCAGCAACAAGCCTATCAAGGTAACTCGCAAACGATTGCTACTGAAAAATCGTTGCTCGACACAATTATGCGAATTTAGTTTTTATTTCGTGGGCGTGGATCATTCACGCCCACTTTCGTTTAAACGGAGAATTTTATGGATCGTAGTCTTTTTATTGCGATGAGTGGCGCAACACAAACCATGCTTGCTCAAGCATCAAATGCCAATAATTTGGCAAATGCTCAAACGACAGGCTTTAAGTCAGATTTGGAGCAATTTCGCAGTATGCCTGTTTTCGGTGACGGTTATCCCACACGGGTTTATGCTCAAACTGAAAAACCTGGTACGGATTTTTCACAAGGCGGCTTGCAAACAACAGGTAATGACTTAGATGTTGCAATTAACGGCGACGGTTTTTTTGCAATTCAAGATGATAAAGGCAAAGAAGCTTACACCCGTGTAGGGTCGTTGAAAATTACACCAAATGGTGAATTGCAAACGAGTACAGGTTTGCCGTTGTTAAATGCGGCAGGTACGCCGATTAACATTCCGGCCGCTCAAAAAATGGTGATTGATAGCAATGGTTCCATCAGTATTCGCCCGTTAGGTGCAGGGGCAAATGATCCATTAGCAGAAGTTGCAAAAATAAAACTCGTGAAACCCGATATAAAAAATGTTGAAAAACGTACCGACGGTTTAATTTATATCAAAGACGGTTCAGCGCAAGCGGATGATGCAACGGTTCGTATTTCTCAAGGAATGATTGAAGGCAGCAACGTTAATGCGATTAGTGCAATGGTTGATATGATTGAATTGGCGCGTAATTTTGAAATGCAAAGCAACATCATGAAAAATGTGAAAGAAAATTCGGCGGCGAGCGCAAAATTGCTTCAAATGTAATTTTAATGGCATAGATAGTGCTGATAATTAAATATAAAACAAACATTACTTTTGGAGAATTATCATGACAGAACGCGCATTATGGGTTGCTAAAACAGGGCTTGATGCCCAACAAACCCGCATGGCTGTTATTTCAAACAACTTAGCCAACGTCAATACAACGGGCTTTAAAAAAGACCGTCCTGTGTTTCAAGATTTGATGTATCAAAATATGCGTCAAGTCGGCGCACAAACTTCCCAAACTAGCCAATTACCAACAGGTTTGCAACTCGGTACAGGTGTCAAAGTGATGGCAACTGAAAAATTGCACACGCAAGGTAACGTTGAACAAACAGGCAATCAATTAGATTTGGCGATTAACGGACGCGGTTTTTTACAAGTCACCATGCCAGATGGCACAACCACTTACACCCGCGACGGTTCATTGAAATTAGATCAAAATGGTCAAGTTGTCACCGCAAATGGTTTAGTTTTAAATCCAGCCATTACGATTCCAAATACCGCGTTGAGTGTTTCAATTGGTTCAGATGGTACGGTTTCTGTGTTGGAATCAGGCAATCCCGTTCCGAATAACGTTGGACAAATTCAAACAGCAAACTTTATCAATCTTGCAGGTTTAGAACCAATTGGCGAAAATTTATACCGAGAATCTGGCGCAAGTGGTCCGCCGATTGTGGGTACGCCAGGTCAAGGGGAGTTTGGTCCGATTGTACAAAACTCACTTGAAACCTCTAACGTGAATGTGGTCGAAGAATTAGTAGGTATGATTGAAACGCAACGCGCTTATGAAATGAACTCCAAAGCTATTTCGACAACGGATCAAATGTTGTCTTTCTTGACGCAAAATTTGTAACGAGTTATTGAAAATGACAACGCGCTGCCTTCGATTTTTTGTGTTTTTGCCGATTTTTTTAGCGGCTTGCAGTACGCCATTACCTAAACGCGAGCCATCATTTTCGCCTGTTGCGCCTGCCGATTTACGTCCGCCGCCGCAAAGTACGGGGGGGATTTATCAATCAGGTTACGATATGCGTTTATTTGAAGATCATACTGCACGACGGGTTGGCGATATTTTGACAGTTCAATTAAACGAAAGAACACAGTCACAAAAAGGCGCGAATACACAAGATTCTAAAAGCGACAATGTATCGATTGCGGCCCCCATTCTTGGACTTTTTGGTTTAGGCTTACTTGGCAGCTCAGATATGAAAGCCGAAATCAGCACAAAAAATTCTTTTACAGGTAAAGGAAAAACCGATCAAAGTAACCAATTAAGAGGCGACATTTCTGTGACGGTGGTGGAATTGCTACCAAATGGCAATTTGAAAATTCGCGGCGAAAAACGGATTACCTTAAATCAAGGCGATGAATTTGTCAGATTATCTGGCATTGTTCGACCTGTTGATATTCGTCCCGATAATGTTATCGATTCATCAAAAATTGCCGATGCAACTTTTATGTACACAGGGGAAGGTTCGTTGGCAGATGTAAATTCAAAAGGTTGGGGTTCACGTATTTTGAATAGTCCTTGGTTTCCATTTTAATTAACGAGCAATACACATGAATCTGCGACAACACACTTTGCTTTTAATTTGGATGCTAACGGCATTTTCATCCGTTGCAAACGCGGAACGCATTAAAGATATTGCGTCAATTGATGGCGTGAGAGCGAATCAATTAGTGGGTTATGGTTTGGTTGTGGGATTGGACAAATCGGGCGATAGCTCAACCAGTTCACCAACCTCAAGACAAAGTTTAACCAGTATGTTGAAACGTTTTGGCATTACGATGTCACTACAAGATTTACAGCAATTGAAAGCGAAGAACATTGCAACGGTTGCGGTTCAAGCCGAATTACCCGCATTTTCAAAACCTGGTATGGCAATCGATGTCACGGTTTCATCATTGGGTGATGCAAAAAGTTTGCGTGGTGGTTCGTTGTTGATGACACCGTTAAAAGGTGCAGACGGTGAAACGTATGCGATTGCACAAGGTAATTTAGTCGTTGGCGGTATGACCGCATCGGGTAAAGACGGTTCAAGTGTTACCGTTAATAATCCGAGTGCTGGACGAATTTCAAATGGCGCGTTAGTTGAAAGAACTGTTCCCACGCCATTTTCGGAAGGCGACACGCTCGTTTTTAATTTACACCGTGCGGATTTTACAACGGCGAATCACATGGCGGAATCGATTAACAAATTGCTGGGTGCAAACACGGCAAAAGCACTCGATGCCACGTCAGTTCGCGTAAATGCACCAATGGATTCTGGTCAAAAAGTGATGTTTGCCTCTGTTGTTGAAAATGTCATTGTCGAAATGGATGAAGCTCCCGCGCGTGTCATTGTAAATTCGCGCACAGGAACAGTCGTTGTAAGCAATAAAGTTCGCGTGACACCAGCCGCGGTATCGCACGGTAGTTTGGTGGTGACGATTGACGAAAATATCAATGTGAGCCAACCGAATCCGCTTTCAGGCGGTCAAACGGTCGCAACTCCTAGCTCCAGTGTTAAAGCAAAAGAAGAAAAAAATCGGATGTTTGCGTTTAAACCAGGGGTTTCACTCGATGATTTAGTTAGCGCAGTCAATCAAGTTGGCGCAGCACCGAGTGATTTAGTCGCTATTTTAGAAGCCCTAAAAACGGCAGGCGCGTTGCACGCGGAATTGATTATTATCTAAAACGGAAAGTAGCCATGTTAAACGTCCCCACTTCTGCTAATGCTTCTGTTTATAACGACTTTAGCCAATTTTCTAAATTAAAAGCCGAATCAAAAACAGATTCACCTGCCGCATTGCAAAAAGTAGCTAAACAATTTGAAGCCTTGTTTTTAAATAATATTTTGAAAGGAATGCGGGCAGGAAAATTAGCTGACGGCGCGTTTGAGAGCAGCGCATCCGATAGTTACAACGAAATGTATGACAAGCAGCTTTCAGTACATTTAGCGGGAAAACCTGGTGTCGGTTTAGCTGATTTAATTGTGAAACAACTCAGTCCAAAAAATGCAAATCTCCATCCGCAAAATTTAGCTGATTACGCCAGCAATCCTGTGACGAGAGTGACATTGCCCGATGGCATGAGTCTGAATGACGAAGCGTTAGACGATTCAAATGAACTTCCATTTAAGAATGGACGCGCCGTGCCGATACAAACGCCAGCAGATTTTTTGAAACAGTTACAACCTTTTGCACGGCAGGCAGCAAAGGCTTTAGGAATCGATCCGAATGCGTTGTTGGCGCAAGCGGCATTGGAAAGTGGTTGGGGAAATTCTTTAATTAAAAATGCCGATGGCACCAATAGTTTCAATTTGTTTAACATTAAGGCGGATCGTTCATGGCGCGGCAAACAAGCGCAAGTTTCGGCACTCGAATTCGATCAAGGTATTGCACGACGAATAAGTTCTGGTTTCAGATCCTATTCTTCCTTCCAAGAAAGTTTTAATGATTATGCGAATTTTATTAAAAACAATCCGCGTTATGAATCTGCCATAACAAAAACGGACAATGTCAGACAATATATGCACGAATTACAACGTGCGGGTTATGCGACAGACCCAAATTATGCCGATAAAGTCATGCACATTTATCGAAGTAATACATTAAATACATTTACAGATACAGACAATTCAGCGGTTGCGGTGAACTAAATAGCCGCGTATTTATCGTTTTAACACTTTAAGAAACAGGTTATTCCCATGGCAAGTGGAATTTTAGGTACAGCGTTGACAGGATTGATGGCATTTCAACGCTCGATGCAAACCATCAGCAATAATGTCGCTAACGTTAATACGGACGGTTATAGCCGTCAAAGTACGAATTTAGAAACCACGGCATCGACATTTTCAAGAGGAAATTACGTCGGTAATGGTGTCGATGTGACCAACGTTTCGCGGAGTTATGACAAATTTATCAGTAATAATATCCGTACGTCAGCCTCTGCTTTAGGCGATGCCGATCGTTTTCAAACGATGACCAAGCAGGTCGATAATTTGATGGCAAATCCTGATACGGGCATGGCGAATGCGATGAAATCGTTTTTTAATTCGGTAAGTGCGGTGGCAACCGATCCAACTTCGATGCCCGCGCGTCAAGTAATGACGACAGAATCAAAAACGCTTACGGCACAATTCAATAGTGTTTCAACGCAATTAGAAAGTTTGCGAGCGCAGAATAACGGCTATATGCAAACCAACATTGATAGCATCAATTCTTATACTCAGAACATTGCCGATTTAAACGCTAAAATTTCAGCCGTGACAAAAGGCGGTGGCACACAATTTCCAAACGAATTATTGGATCAACGTGATCAATTGTTATCAAAATTAGCTGAAAATGTCGATATTTCAACTTTCACCCGCGCCGATGGGGCAGTGGATGTTTTCATCGGTCAAGGTCATGCGTTAATTTCGGGTGATTCGCGTTCAACATTAACCTTGGCAAATTCAACAACCGATTTCATGCAAAAAGATATTTTGATGAATGGGATGAATGTGAATAACCAGTTTTCAAGCGGCTCGTTAGCAGGTGCTGTGAGATTTCGTGATCAAGTGTTAGATCCAGCTCAACAGCAATTAGGTTTAGTGGCTGCTGGATTGGGAATTGCGTTTAACGAAGTACATAAACAAGGTGTGGATTTAAATGGCGCGACAGGCAAAGAGATGTTCGTGTTTGGCTCGAATGCGATTCCCGTTTATACCAATAATAGTAATCAAGGTGGCGCGATAACTGTCGCATTTGATAGTGCAACATTGAACCAATTGCGCGCGAGTGATTATCGGTTGGATTACAACGCAGGTGCCTATTCTCTAACGCGATTGAGTGATAACACGAAAGTGATTTTGCCAACGGGTGGATTGCCGACAACTATCGAGGGCATCACCATTACGGAAACAGCAACGCCAGCAGGATCTGCAAGTTTCATTATTCGTCCGACTTATCAAGCAGCAAAAAACATCACTACCGCCATTACGGATCCGAAAGAAATTGCTGCTGCAACCACGCTCGATACGCCTGGTGACAATACAAACGCTTTGGCATTAGCGGGTTTAGAATCGCAAAGCACCTTGATTGACAATAGAACATTCAGCCAATCTTACCAACACATGGTGGCACAAGTGGGAACATCCACTAATTCGGCAAGTGTCAGTTTGTCGGCTCAGAAAGCGTTGAACAATCAAGCGTTGGAAGCACGGGCAAATTTTGCAGGTGTCAATCTTGATGAAGAAGCTGCAAATCTAATTAAATTTCAAAATGCTTATCAAGCGTCATCACAAGTGGTTGCTATTTCGCGATCATTATTTGATAGCTTGCTTGGCGCGGTTCGATAGGAGGTTATCATGCGTATTTCAACGGCTTATCCACAACGGTTCAACACCAATTCGATGTTTGAGCAGCAAAGTAAATTAAACGAAACACAACTAAAAATTTCGTCAGGAAAACAGTATTTATCGCCAGCTGAAAATCCGTCTGCCGCTGCGTATTCGTTGGGTTTTAAACAATCCATTGGTGAAGCAACACAACATCAAGATAATATCGCTGCTGCCTCGCAACGTTTAGGCTTAGAAGAAACCACGTTAGCAAGCGTGATTGAAACCATTCAACGTTTGCAAGAATTGGGGCTACAAGGCGTAAGTGATTCAGGCAATTCGGTGATTGCTCGAAATGCGATTGCGGCGGAATTTGAACAGTTGAATGATCACCTTATCAGTTTGGCAAATACCCGTAACGCAAATGGTGAATATCTTTTTGCAGGTACCAAATCAACAGTCATGCCTTTTACGAAAATTGCACCGACGGCTGATGCTCCAATCATTGACCCAACCGCGAATTTTATCGAAGGTGCAAATGGTGTTTCAGGCACGACTGAAAAAAATTACACCATTGGGAATGCAGGCGGTGATTTTAAAGTCAGTTACAACATGGACACTGTGCCAGACAAAATGGAAATTTATGTGGACGACAAATTAGTTGCCACCACGAGAGATGCCGTTTCAGGCGTAGGAACATTAACGGTTCCGAGTGCGGAATTGCCTGCAGGTGCAAAAGTAAAAATCGTAGTAGGCGGTGCAGACAGTACCTCTTGGCGTTTCAATGTAAGTTATTCGGGTGGCATTGCCGAAGATGGCGTGACATCAAGTGCGTCAACGGTTCTTGAAGCGCAAGCTGCTGCCGCGCCACCGACAGAAATCATTCCATCCGCATTTAATTATGCGGGATCTGCGGTGCAACGTGCCATTCAAGTGGGTGCATCTCGCACCATTACAGATGGTGATACAGGTTCAGCCGTATTTATTTCGACTACAACAGGAAAATCGATTTTTGACACCGTTCGGAATTTTGCAAACGAACTAAGATCGGATAAGCCTTCACTCGAAACGTTGCACGAATTGGATGATGCGTTTGTACAAGTTTCGACGATTCGCTCGAATATCGGCGCACGCTTAAATGCTTTGGATAAACAAAAAACATCGAATGATGATTTTATTATCAACACCAAAACCGCATTATCACAAATTGAAGATTTAGATTACGCGACGGCAATTACGCAATTGAATGCTCAACAAACGTCTTTGCAAGCGGCTCAACAATCGTATGCAAAAGTTCAAAATATGTCGTTGTTTAAATATCTTTAAGTGAAAAAAGCCGTTTGTAATAAAAGTGACGTGAATAAGCGACAAAATTAAGTGCCAAGTAAACGTTAAGTATTTCAAAATCTAGTTATGCTTAACAAGGTAGTGGTAGATGCTGTAAGATTCGCCAGGTATTTTTACTTTAAATTTGATTTACTAATGGAGGAAAAAAGGATGGCGAGTATTCTTGCAGTTGATGACTCAGCTTCAATGAGGAAGATGGTTTCGTTCACTTTAAAAACAGCGGGTTACGACGTAGAAGAAGCTGAAGATGGTGTGGATGCTTTAGAAAAAGCAAAATTACGAACGTTTGATTGTGTGGTAACAGACGTGAATATGCCTAATAAAGATGGGATTACGTTAATTCGCGACCTTCGACAATTACCGCAATATAAACACGTTCCAATGCTGATGTTGACGACCGAATCAGGCATGGAAAAAAAGCAAGAAGGCAAAGCTGCAGGCGCAACGGGTTGGATGGTAAAACCTTTTAATCCCGATCAGTTGTTAAAAACATTGCAAAAAGTGTTGGGTTAAATCAGCTCTGCATAACTTAATTTTGTTCACTTTATAAAAAGGAAAAAACAATGTCAGTTGATATGACCCAGTTTCATGATGTGCTATTTGAAGAATGTTTAGAAAATTTGGACATTATGAAATCTGAACTTGAAAGCATTGATTTGGATGCGTTTGATTTTGAAAAAATGATGACCATTTACCGAGGCGCACACACAATCAAAGGCGGTTGTGCAATGTTGGAATTCAACGTTGCATCTGCTTATGCAAAAGAAATGGAACATCTTTTGGCTGAAATGCGCGATAAGACAAAACAAACAAATCCTGACAATATCAACGTCATGTTGGAATCTGTTGAATTTCTTCGCTCGTTGATTAAAGAACTGCAAAATAAACAAACTAATGATGAAGCCAAAGCCTTGGCACATTGCGCCAAAATGCAGGCTGCCATCGTCTAGTACCCGTTTTATTCGCGCTGGGAAATCAGCGCGAAACCTTAAAAAATGCTAAACCACTTAACGTCCATTAAATTTAACGTTAAACACACTTTAGGCACAAGATTTGCATTTGATTGAATGTAGATTTTAGGAATGGTTGAAACTCATTAACCTTGTTTAAATAATAAATTCAGGCGCACAAAGGTAAAATTATGTCTATCGATATGTCACAATTTCATCAAGTTTTCTTTGAGGAATGTTTCGAAGGCTTGGAAGCGATGGAATCTGGGCTGTTGTCGCTCGATCTTGGCGACATTGATTCCGAAGTTATCAATACTATTTTCAGAGCAGCACATTCTATTAAAGGCGGTAGTGGTACATTCGGTTTTACTGTCGTGGCGGGTTATACCCACATTATGGAAACGCTATTAGATGAAATGCGTGATGGTCGAAGACAGGTTACAAAACCTGCTGTAGATGTACTTTTAGGGTCGGTTGATTGTTTGCGAGATATGCTAACGTCGATTCAAAACGAAGAAGACATCAACATGGAAAGTGCTGCCAAACATCAAGAAGCATTAGAAATTGAATTAACAGGAAAAGCGGGTAGTGGACATGCTACGGAGTCGACTCCAGCAACTACTGAAGATGCGGCACCAGAACCCGAAGAAGAACCTGAAGAAGAAATCGCTGAAGAACAAGGTTGGAAAATTGCGTTTTGCCCGTATTTGAATTTGCTTCAAACAGGCAATGATCCCGTTCGATTATTCCGCCAATTAAGCAATTTGGGAGAACTGACAACAACGGTGAATATCCAAGATATTCCGCCTTTTTCTGAATTAGAACCTGACGAATGCAACATTTCGTGGGAATTAAAATTAGTCACTGATGCGACAGAAGCGGAAGTAAAGGATATTTTTAGTTTTGTCGAAGACGATTGTGCGTTGGAATTTGCGCCGTTAGCAAAACCTAAAAAAGTTAAAAAAGTAGCCAAGCCAAAACCTGTAGCAGTCGTTGATGAAGTGAAAGCGGCACCTGTTGCAGAAGCCGAACCGACTACTCCCGCTGCTCCCGCTCCTCCCGCTGCGAAAAAACCTGTTGTCGAAGCGGATGCGTCGAAAAATGCGCCAAAAGCATCCAGTTCAATTCGCGTTGATACCGATAAAATCGACACGCTCATTAATATGGTAGGTGAAGTGGTTATCACGCAATCGATGTTGGGATTGATTGGTGAAAATTTCACAATGGATAAAGTGGGGCAATTAAAACGTGGCTTGGCGCAATTAGAGCGACATACTCGTGACTTGCAACAAAGTGTGATGAATATCCGAATGTTGCCGATTAGTTTCGTTTTTAGCCGATTCCCACGATTGGTTCACGACATTAGTACACAATTATCTAAGAAAATTACGTTAAAGCTCGTCGGTGAAAATACCGAAGTTGATAAAGCCGTTGTTGAATTGATTAACGATCCATTGGTGCATTTGATTCGTAACAGTTTGGATCACGGTATTGAGATGCCTGCTGATCGTATTGCCGCTGGCAAACCTGAAATGGGAACCATCGAACTCAAAGCCTATCATCGTGGCGGTCACATTGTGATTGAAATCGTTGATGATGGTCGTGGCTTAGACAAAAACAAGTTATTGGCAAAAGCAATTGAAAAAGGCTTAGTTGAAGAAACCGCGATTTTGTCTGAAAAACAAATTTTTGAATTAATTTTCATGCCAGGTTTTTCAACCGCTGAAAAATTGACAGATATTTCAGGGCGTGGTGTCGGAATGGACGTGGTACGTCGTAACATTCAATCACTCGGCGGTAATATCGATATTATTTCAGAACTTGGAAAAGGCACAACGATTGCGATTCATTTACCGTTAACATTGGCAATTTTGGATGGACAATCGGTCGCAGTGGGTGACGAAACCTACATCGTGCCGCTGGTTTCTATTATTGAGTCCATCAATATCACTGAAAAAATGCTTAATAAAGTAGCGGGAAAAGGTGAAACCTTTAAATTACGCAACGAATATTTGCCGATTATCCGAATGCGTGAAATTTTCAACGTGCGTTCAGGCGCGGCAACGAAATCAAACGAAGGTGTCATTGTAGTGGTTGAAGGGCAGGGCGCGTTATGTGGATTTTTAGTTGATGAATTATTGGGTCAACAACAAGTCGTCATTAAATCGTTAGAAGCAAATTACCGCCGTGTTGAAGGGGTTTCGGGCGCGACAATTTTAGGTGACGGTTCTGTGGCGTTGATTCTCGACGTACCAGGTTTAGTCCGTTTATCGGTTCGCTAATTTTTTCTAATTAACTCAAGAAAGCCATCATGTCACAAGAAAACGAAACACCTACAGTTGAAGATATTGCTAACGCGAAAAAAAATACGGATACGACAATTATTCAGTATTTAAGTTTTGTGTTGGGTAAAGAAGAATATGGCGTAGATATTTTGCGAGTACAAGAAATTCGCAGCTGGGAACCCGTTTCGCGTGTGCCGAATGTGCCAGCCTATGAAAAAGGGGTTGTAAATTTACGCGGAGCCATTGTGCCAATTATTGATTTACGCGAACGTTTTTCGCTCAGTAAGGTGGAATATACCCCTTTGACTGTGGTGGTGGTTTTGCAAACGGGCAGCGGCAATCACACGCGTATTATGGGCGTGGTGGTGGATTCGGTCTCTGACGTAATCAGTATTGAACGCACTGAAATTCAAGGTGCGCCCGATTTTGGCACGAAAGTTAGCAATGAATTTATTAACGGCTTGGTATCTGTTAGTGAGCGGATGGTGATGTTACTCGATGTGGATAAGCTGTTAATTCTTGAAAATACAGAACAACCTGAAAATTGATAACGATATAAAAGCTAATAACTCCCGCTGAGAATAATCATGACAACTGATACAAATAAAGAAATAAATCCGAAAAAAATCGAACAGTTTTTGACTTTTGAACTCGCCAATGAAGTTTATGGTGTAGAAATTTTAAAAGTACAAGAAATTAGAGGTTGGGAAGCCGTTCGCGTGATTCCAAACACGCCTTCTTTTATTAAAGGCGTATTGAATTTGCGTGGCTCAGTCATTCCCATTGTTGATTTGCGTGAGCGTTTTTCTCTTGAGCAATCTGAATACACGCATAAAACCGTAGTCATTGTGTTATGTATTAAGCACCATCGCACATCCTCGTTTGTAATGGGAATCGTGGCGGATGCGGTTTCGGATGTGTTGGATATTAAAACAAGCGAAATTAAGAAAGCCCCCAATTTTGGTTCACAGCTCGACACACGATATATGCGCGGTATGCACGTTTATAAGCAAAATATGATTATGCTGCTTGATGTCGATAAACTTCTCAATCCTGACGAAGTTGACGATATGGATGCGCTTGCTGACTCTATTTCCTCAGATAGTGAAGATTTGTTCTAATGACTAGGTTAGTCGCCATCATTAACCAAAAAGGCGGCGTAGGTAAAACTACGACAACGGTGAATTTGTGTCACGCGCTGGCGGAATTAGGTAAAAAAGTAACCGTAATCGACTTTGATCCACAAGGACATTTAGCTGTTTCTTTTGGAATTATTACGCACGACATCAGTGGCATTGATTTAGCGATGCTCAAAGAACGAACGCTTGAAGACGTGACACTAACGGTGCGTGAGAATTTGCAATTGATTCCAGCAGGTTCAAAACTAAAAGACGTGGAACAAATGAGTAGTAATGGCGCACCACGCGGCGTTTTACTGCGCGATGCGTTACGCGGTCAGTTGGAAGATCAAGATTTTATTTTTATTGATTGTCCACCTTCATCAGGTCTACTTGTCGCTAATGCGCTCATTGCGACTCATGAAATTTTGGTTCCTATGGCGAGCGATTTTTTAGCGTTACAAGGTTTGTCGCATTTGATGGCAACAGTGAAACGTTTTGAAGGGGCATTAAAAAGACAATATAAACTTTCGGTTGTGATTTCACGTTTCATGTCTACACGCCGAATTTCTGGGCAAGTGCTTAACATTTTGTTGTTACACTTTCCAAATCAAGTGTTAGCCACCGTCATTCGTGAAACGGCGTTGCTTGCTGAATGTCCGAGTTTTGGACAATCTATTTTGGAATACAGTCCTAAAAGCCGTTCTGCAAGAGACTTCCGTAACCTTGCCAATGATTTTCTTGAAAATAGAGTAATGACAAATGACAACAAATAATTTAATTGGTTACGATCCACTCGCATGGATGGAAGGCGACGCCGCTGAATCTGAAGTTGAATCGCCTGTAAAACCTGTCAGAAAAAGTACGAAGTCGAAAGCGAAAGTAGAACCCGTTGAAATTGACGAAGACGTGACAGAACCAGAAATAATTGAAGATGCGCTTGATGAATTCACGGTCGCATCGGAAGCTGAAGTTATTGAAAACGATGTTGAAATTGACATAAGTGTTCACGAAGACAGTGAAGTTGAAATCAAAATTGACGCAAATGAAAGCGTTGATGTCGTCGTTGAAATTGCTGTTGAAACGGAAGCTAGTGAACCAGAAAATGATGTATTAGAAGCATCTGTTGAAGACATTAGTGAAACACCAGAAGAAACCGTGCCAGAGGTTGACGTTGTGACTGAAGAAATTATTGAACCCCTCGTTGAATTAGGGACAGAGGCTAGCCTTAAAACATTGAGTACGCTTTATGAAACGTTTAAACGTGTTTTAGCCGCACACGATGTGATTGAAATTAACGCCTCGGATGTTACTACGGTTGATACGGCAACGTTTCAGCTTTTAGTTTCATTGAAAAAAGATGCCCCCAGTTTAAATAAAACGATAAATATTATTTATCCATCGGAACGCTTTATTGAATCTGCAAAACTATTGGATTTATTGACGATTCTGGAAATAACAGAATAGTTTTTCACAGAAAGTTAGGGATACAAATGGCTATCGTA
>CANKON010000013.1 GCA_947484105.1 Methylococcaceae bacterium
CCGACGTTACGTTTTACGCCTGATTCGTCACGTATAAAACGTTTCACAATGCGGTCTTCAAGTGAATGAAACGAAATGACAACTAAACGCCCGTTTGAATTTAATAAGTTTTTGGCTTGTTTTAAAACAGATTCTAATTCACCTAATTCGTTATTTACCGCAATCCGAATGGCTTGAAAACTGCGAGTCGCGGGGTGTTTATGTTTTTCACGAAACGGAATGGCATCTTCAATTAACTTTGCTAATTGGCGTGTCGTTTCAATCGGTTGCGTTAATCGGGTTGTGACGATTGCATTGGCAATTCTGCGAGCAAAACGCTCTTCACCATAATCGAATAAAACTTGCACCAACGTTTTTTCATCAACATTTGCGAGCCATTGTGCGGCGGATAAGCCTTGCGTTGTGTCCATTCGCATATCGAGTGTGCCGTCATTCATAAAACTAAAACCGCGTGTTTCGTCGTCTAATTGCGGTGAAGAAACACCTAAATCTAGCAAAATTCCATCTATTTTTTCATTTAAGTTTAAGTCTATTACGAATTTTTCCATTTCAGAAAAAGGCGCGTGAACTAATCGAAATCGTGAATCGTGGGATAATTGTTGAGCACGTTCACAGTTAATGGCTGTTTCGTCACGGTCAAAAGCGATTAGCCGCCCATTTTCACCTAGTGCTTCTAAAATCCGTTGGCTATGTCCACCACGTCCAAATGTTCCATCTATATAAATGCCATCTTCCTTGATTGATAAATGGTGCAATGCTTCTTCGAGCATCACGGATAAATGGGTCATTTTGCAACATTTCCGTTGTTAAAAAGCTATAAAAAAAGCCCTATCGGGCGTTGGATTTGTTCAATATAGATTTCAAATAAGGCTTAGTCAAGTTTGAAATTTAATCAGTAATTTTTAAAATTAAGTGAAAGAGTTAGCCTATAAGCTGGATTTTGTCGAGAACAGTCATTCATCTACGCGACAAATCACTTTGCCGCTTTAGCAATCTACCCGAAAGCTGCCAGGGCGGACAAATGCTTTCCTATTTGATCTTGCTCCAAGTGGGGTTTTCACTGCCACACCTGTTACCAGTTGCGCGGTGCGCTCTTACCGCACCATTTCAACCTTACTGATTTGCCGAAGCAAATTTAGCGGTATATTTTCTGCTGCACTTTCCGTAGGCTCACGCCTCCCAGCCATTAACTGGCACTCTGCCCAGTGGAGTCCAGACTTTCCTCCCCTCTATCATTACAATAAAGCGGCGACTGCCCAGCCAACTCTTTCGCGATTAGTTTAGCACAGTCCATTTAATTTCCTGCCGTTCAATTATTGTTATGTGTATGAACACCCTAAAAAATAAAAGCTAATCTTTGCAACGCCATAATTTAAAATACTCAAAAAAATCATCGAAATATAGCTCAAAAAACTAAATGCAAAAAAATCTAAAACTCAAGCAATTTTCTTTGTGGTTTTCATTAGCAGTTATGTTCGCACTAGGAACAAATACAGGCTTTTTGATTATGATTCAACGCGCTTATAACGGTGTTGTATCCGTACAAAAACACCGACAAGATGCAATGTCATTAGCGAATGAATTGCGGCAAGAAACAGAACAATTGACACTGTTTGTGCGTGCTTATACAAGTACCGCGCAAACGCATTATTTGACCTATTACTACGATATTCTAGCGATTCGCCAAGGCGAAAAACCGTTGCCTGAAAATTACGTTACAGGAGCGTATTGGGACACTGCCGTTGCTGGCGAAATCACACATACTTTTCAAAAAAATGGCGTGGCATATCCACTTTCTGAGCGCATGGAATCATTGGGATTTAGTGACAAAGAATTACTCGCATTTGATAAAGTTTCAGAAGCAACAGAGGCAATGAAACAAATTGAACAAATTGCATTTGCCGCCACACAGGGACTTTATGATCCTAAAAAACAAGATTTTGTTTCGGATGGCAAACCACAATTAAAATTCGCGAGTGAATTAGTTCACAGTCAAAAATATAACACCCTCAAATCAAATTTAGCAAAATCCGTCATCAACTTAGTACAAATGGTTGATTTACGAACTAATACTGAAGTTGTTAAAGCGACAAATGAATTAGAACGCTGGATTTTACTCAGTTCGTTAAATATGGTTTTGGGGATTTTTATATTGATAATCGCGTCACGAGTGATTAGTCGAAGCGTTATAAAACCGATTAAATTATTATCAAAAGCCGCCGCAGATTTGGCTCAAGGCGATTATTCCGCCCGCACTTTTAGTTCAGAAGGAAAAGAAGGCGGCGTTGAAGAATTGGTGACATTGGGTGTTACGTTTAATCGTATGGCAGAATCGATTGAAAATGACATCGGACTACAATTTAAAACACTCGAAAAATTAAAAATTGCAAATCAAAAAGCCGAAGAAGCCACGCGAGCAAAATCGATGTTTCTTGCCAATATGAGTCATGAAATTCGTACACCAATGAATGCGATTATTGGGATGGCGTATCTTGCATTACAAACCGATTTAACCACACGCCAAAAAGACTACATTAACGAAGTACATAATGCTGCCAAATCGTTACTGGGCATCATTAACGATATTCTTGATTTTTCTAAAGTTGAAGCAGGAAAAATGAAATTAGAAGAAACGCGATTTGTTCTTGAAAATGTTTTAGGTGACTCATTATCACTGTTACGCCAGCGTGCTTCTGAGAAAGAGATTGAATTACTTTTAGAAATGACAGATCCATTATTGCTTGGCGGTAGTGGCACACTAATGGGTGATGCGTTACGACTGACACAGATTTTGACAAATTTATTATCAAACGCTGTCAAATTTACCCATCACGGTCATGTGAAATTAGTGGCTGAAGTGCAAGAACGTAGTGAAGAGGATTTATTGCTGCGTTTTAGTGTTGTGGACATGGGAATTGGAATGTCAAAGGCGCAAGTTGATGGCTTATTTCAAGAATTCACGCAAGCAGACGGTTCAACCACGCGCCGATATGGTGGCACAGGATTGGGACTGACGATTTCTAAAAAATTTGTTGAATTGATGGGAGGGCGGATTTGGGTCGAAAGTGAAGAAGGAAAAGGTTCACATTTTATTTTTGAGATACGTTTTCCCATCGCAAAACCGTTACCGTCGATTGAGGCAAATTTACCTAAAGTTGAGATTTTACGAATTTTAGTCGTTGACGATAGACGCGAAGTCCAAATTGTCACAACAGAATTGCTTGCACTTTTAGGTGTTAAAGAAAGTGTTGATTGTGCATCAAGTGGCAAAGAGGCTTTAAAAATGCTCGAATATGCCGCAATAACCAATCAGCCGTATGATTTGCTATTACTCGATTGGGTAATGCCTGAAATGGATGGTGAAGCGGTTTTAAAAGCATTGCAAAAAAGCCAATTACCTTATTTACCTCAAGTGGCATTATTCACGGCTTACGACACCAATATGATGTATGAAGCGGTAAAGGATTTCGGCATCAAGCACTTTTTATCCAAACCCGTTTTGCCTGAAGCATTACGAAAATTATTAAATGAAGTGGCAAGCGGAAACATTATTGAAGAAATCCAAAATCATTATGAAAACGATTTGCAAACTAATTTTGATGGAATGCGCGTTCTTTTAGCAGAAGATAATTTAATCAATCAGAAATTAGCTATTGAATTGATGCAAAGTCGCGGCGTTGATGTCACGGTTGTGAATAATGGTCAAGAAGTTTTAGACAAACTCGCGGAGGTTGAACCTGATTATTACCATTTGGTGTTAATGGATTTGCAAATGCCCATTATGGACGGTTATGAAGCCAGCGCGAAATTACGCGCTGACCCACGTTATGCCGCGTTGCCTTTGGTCGCTATGACAGCCCATGCCATGATTGAAGAACGTGAACGTTGTATCAAATTAGGCATGAATGGACATATTAGCAAACCGATTGAACCCGATAAATTTTATATCAAATTGGGACACTACTATAGATCGGGTATTCAGTTTCACCGCAATGCCAGAAAAACAATTTATGCACCTTATGCGTTGCCTGAGATTGTGGGTTTAGACATTTCGGAAGGTTTGCGGCGTGCAGGAAAAAATCAAAAATTGTATCGGCAAATGCTTTCTGCGTTTGTGACCGATTATTCAGACTACATCAATAGGATTACAAATTATATTAAACAGGGTGAATGGGAAAATGCTGAAAAAATGGCACATACAACAAAGGGATTAGCGGGAACACTGGGTATTAAAAACGTTCCCGACTTAATGAATAAACTAGAAGTTGCGTGCAAAAATAAACAAATGAAAACGGCACTTGAAACGTTAGTTGAAATTATTCCCGTTTTCACACCGATAATGATGGGATTGGAACATTTTTTCGAAGAGCATTCTGACACACAAAAAATCGCTGTCACAATAATAGAATCAGGTAAAATTCCCGAATGTTTTCCACAAATTTTAACATTACTTAATGAAGGTGACAGTGATGTAATACATTTGTGGGAGCACCATAAAATGGAATTTACGCAAATTCTTTCATCTCACGTTTTGCATCTTATCGATGTTGCAGTGCAAAATTTTGAATTTGATGACGCATATAAACTGCTTGCCGATTTACAAAAATAACAAAAGAGAAATGCAATGTTTGAAAATCAACGTCCTACTATTTTAGTTATTGATGACACACCGACGAATTTAAATTTACTGTCAAATTTACTCAGAAATGACTACCGTGTGAAAGTGGCAAATAATGGGGCGAAAGCACTTGAATTAGCTTTTTCTGTCACACCTGATTTGATATTACTTGATGTAATGATGCCAGATATGGATGGTTATGAAGTCTGTCGTCGTTTAAAAAAAGACGAAAAAACCGCGAAAACCCCCGTTATTTTTCTTACTGCTAAAACGGAAATTGAAGATGAAGAATTAGGATTTTCAGTCGGTGCGGTCGATTTTATTCATAAACCAATCAGTCCTCCGATTGTTTTGGCGCGAGTGAAAGCCCAATTACAACTCAAAACGTGGCAAGATTTTTTGCAAAATCAGAATATGTGGTTACAAAAACAAGTTGAGCAACGTTTAACTGAAATCAACCATTTGCAATATGCCACCATTTGCGTAATGACCTCGATGGCAGAATTCCGTGATGAAACAACGGGAAATCATATTCGACGTACACAAAATTACGTTTTAATGTTGGCAAAAGAAATGTCTAAATTGCCGCATTATAAAGCGAAATTAACACCTAATTACATTGAGCAAGTGAGTAAATCTGCGCCTTTACACGATATTGGAAAAATTGCGATTCCCGATGACATTTTATTAAAACCAGGCAGACATACGCCTGAAGAGTTTGTCACTATGAAAACACACGCCCAACGTGGTTACGATATGCTAAAAAAAGCAGGTGATTACATGGGCGAAAAAGGGGAATTCTTAGAAATTGCAATGGAAATTGCAGGTAGTCATCACGAAAAATGGGATGGTTCGGGTTATCCAATGGGGTTAAAAAATACACAAATTCCATTTTCAGCACGCTTGATGGCATTGGCAGATGTCTTTGATGCGTTACTTTCTCGCCGTCCTTATAAACCCGCAATGAGCATTGAACAAACCATCAAAATTATTTTGGAGGGAAAAGGGACACATTTTGATCCAGAAATTGTTGACGCATTTTTAAAGATAAAAGATGAAATGTTAAAAGTGGCGAAAAATTTAGCCGATATTCATGACAACTAAAAACTGCCTCACACTAGCGTGTGCTGCCGTTTCAATTTTAAATTCCATTTCGGCAAATGCAGCAACCGATTTTTCATTGTTTGGCGCAGATGTTTCTTTGTCGGGTTTTGCCACAGCAGGTTTTGCAATTTCTGATCAGTCTTATCGATACCAGCGTTTTATAAATAATGATGGCACTTTTAAGCGTGATTCGCTTGTCGGTGCACAAGTTGATATTAAGCTAAACGACGAATTTAGTATCACTGCACAAGCGAAAGTTGCCCCTTCGTTAGAAAGTGACAAAGAAATTAACCCGATATTAACGTGGGCATTTTTGTCGTGGCGACCCACAAATGATTTGTTGTTTCGTGGCGGACGAATTCGTATTCCGATGTATCTGAATAGTCAAAATATGGATATTGGCGCAACGTTTGATTTTGCACGATTACCCTCAGAAGTGTATTTAACGTCGCCAACTAATGATATAGATGGCTTGTCGGGCAGTAAAACATGGAATTTTGACTTAGGTGAATTAACAGCTGAGGGATATGTCGGAACGACTGACACATTTAGTCGATTGGGTTCTTACAATTATCCACCATTATCTGGAGGTACACTTTTTGTGCCGCTTAAAATTAACTTGTACGGTATGGCATTAACGTTTCAGCATGAAGAAAGTCTTTTTCGTGTTGGTGTTCATGATACTTATAGCCAACGTACAGATGGGCGTTACATGATTGTGGACTATCCTTATGTGCCTATTTCATCAAAAGCAGGTTATTACCAAGTGAGTAATGATGCGTTAGCAGGTCCTGGTATTCCTCTCAAATCTCAATTACACAGCTTTTTATACACGGTTGGTGCAGATGTATCACTAGGCAATGGATTTCGCTTAATGGGTGAATATGTTCGCCGTGAAGTGCGTGATATTTTGATCGGTCCAGACTCGGCTGGTGAATATCTTGCGCTACTTAAATCATTTGGTGATTGGACACCTTACGTTAGCATGGCACATTTACAATCAACCAATCGGGTACTTGATTTTTATAATAAATTAAATAACAACCGTGTGCCAGCGACAGTTCCTTATTCATCAGCCATTAACGCTTCTCAACGGGCAGCGGCAAATAGAACATTAGCGTATGACCAAACAACGTGGGCGTTAGGAACATCTTATCAACTCAATCCAACCAGTAAATTGAAAGCAGAATGGGCAATTACTCAAACGGGGAATGTGTCGAGTTTCATTGAGATACCGATGAACGGATCTTCTAGTAACCAACTCATCAATGTCTTTTCTTTTTCTTACAACGTTACATTTTAGTTAATGAATACAAAGTATGTTTGAATGCAGAGGTACGCTAACAAAATGAGAAAACGAATTTTAATGACCCTAGCGACGATTTCAGCACTAAATGCTATTTCGGCAAATGCAGCCACTGATTTTTCATTGTTTGGTGCAGATGTTTCTTTGTCGGGTTTTGCCACAGCAGGTTTTGCAATTTCAGATCAAAGCTATAAATATCAACGCTTCTTAGATGATAACGGTACGTTCAAACGTGATTCCGTTTTGGGTGGGCAAATTGATATTAAATTAAACGATGAATTTAGTGTTATCGCACAAGCAAAATTAGCACCTTCCATAAGCAGTGAAAGAGACGTAGATGCGACGCTTACTTGGGCGTTTTTGGCATGGCGACCGACCAATGATTTATTATTTCGTGGTGGGCGAGTGCGAGTTCCTTTTTATCTGCATAGCGAAACAACTGACATCGGCGAAACATTCGAGTTTGCTCGATTACCCGTCGAGGTTTATCCCGTCTCAGCGGTGGCAAATATAAATGGTCTGTCTGGTAGTAAAACTTGGGATTTAAACAACGGTGAATTAACACTTTCTGGATATGTTGGTGAATTAACAAATCATGTCCGCCAATCGCCTTATAACCAGCCACCGTTATCAGCAGAGGCTAGCTATATGCAAATCAATACAGAAGGTTACGGATTAGTCTTAACGTTTGAGCATGACAGTGATATTTTTCGTATTGGCGCACACGATTCTTTCAGTCGGCGTAATGATGGGCAAGGTATGGAAGTTACATTTCCTTTTGTTTCCATTATGCCAAACGTCGGTTATTACCAAGTATCCAATGATATGCCAGGACCTGGCGTGCCTAAAGTGAATGAAGTGCGAACGATTTCTTATGTTGTGGGCGCAGATATTGAGTTGGGAGAAGGGTTTCGCTTAATGGGCGAATATGTCCGCCGTGATGTGAGAAATATCGTAACAGGTCCTGATTCACAAGGCGGCTATTTGGCGTTGCTTAAATCGTTTGATGATTGGACACCTTACGTCAGCATGGCGCATCTGCAATCAATGGAAAAATCTCTCAATCTTTATCGTGATTTAAGTGGCAACACTGTTCCAGATATTATTCCCGATGCGGCTGTTCTTAATGCTTCTCAACGTGCGACGGCGGCGAGCATTGATGTTTATGACCAAACAACATGGGCAATTGGTACTTCATATCGAATAAATCCAACCAGTAAATTAAAAGCAGAGTGGGCAATAACAAAAACAGGTGACGTATCAAGTTTTATTGACACGCCTATCGGTGGGGCATCGGGTGATAAACTCATCAATGTTTTTTCTTTTTCTTACAACATTGTTTTTTGAAGGTTGAAAATATGAAAAAGAAATTTAAGATATTCGTTTTGATTTTTTATGTTGGATTCAAGTCCGTTCAAGCGGGCGAGGTCGTTGTTATTGCAAATAATAATGTTCCAAAAATGGATGCTACGACAATCCAAAAAATTTATACAGGCAAAATTATTTCTATTTCAGACATCAACCTTAAACCTGTAAATGCCAAACTAGGCACAAAAGAGCGTAATCGTTTTTTAGACGTGTTTATGAATCAAGATGAAGAAAAATATACAGGTTATTGGACGGTTAGACGTTATATTGGAAAAGGCACGCCACCCAATGAATTGAACAGCGCGGCAGAAATTATTGATTATGTGAAATCGACTGCTGGGGGAATGGGTTATATTGATGAGGCAGACTTAAAAGAAGGCGTAAATGTCATTGGTCGAAAGTAATTTCATTCTTTTGTGAGTGCCAACGCCGCTTGATAAATGGGTTTCTTTTTACCGCCTGTAATTTCAACGGTTAAATCAACGGCTTTTTTTACGCTACATTCGGCAAGCAACAATTTCAAAATACGTTCTTGTTCAAGCGAAATCACGTTTTCAGACACATCGATTTTTTCTGCGCCTTCAACAATTACCACAAATTCACCGCGTCGCATATTCACATCGGTTTCAACGAACTCGAGCATTTTAGCGAGTGGTAATTTCACAATCGTTTCATGTAATTTTGTTAATTCTCGCGCAATGACCATCGAACGTTCCGCAGGTAAAACCGCCGCCATATCTTGTAGACAATCCAAAATGCGATGACACGATTCATAAAAAACCCACGTTGTTGAAAGGGTAGCGCGTTCTGCAAAAAAAGTTTTACGCGCGGATGACGTTCGCGGCACGAATCCTTCAAACGTAAAAGGTGTAATCGCTACACCCGCCGCTGATAAACCAGCAATCAATGCACACGCGCCAACAATCGGCACAACGGTTAAGTTCGCGTCGTGAACCGCTTTGACAACAGGCATTCCAGGGTCACTAATTAACGGCGTTCCCGCATCAGAAACTAACGCAATCGACAATCCCGACCGTAATTTTTCGACAATTTCTAATGCCGCTTTATCTTCATTATGTTGATGTAACGCAATTACTTTGTTGTTGATACCATAATGTTGCAACAACATTTTGACGTGGCGCGTATCTTCGGCGGCGATTAAATCGACTGTTTTCAACGTTTCAACCGCGCGAAAAGTAATGTCTGCTAAATTACCAATCGGCGTAGCGACAATGTATAACTTGCCTGATTCTTGAGTCATTTTCATCCTTTGTTTATTAACCATTCAAGCAACTCTTTCGGCGAATGAATCAACATATTTGCGCCCCACAATTCAGGCATTTCACCCGTTTGCAAATAACCATACGTTGCCGCAAGTGTGACCATTCCTGCATTTTTACCTGCCAAAATATCGTGTGCTGCATCGCCGATATAAACGCACTCTTCAACTGAAACACCGATTTTTTCACACGCCGCAAAAAGTGGAGCAGGGTGAGGTTTTGAATTTGGTGTGGTATCGCCACAAATTACACACGCGGCGCGAGTTTGTAAATTCAACGCTTCAACTAACGGAAATGTAAACCGTTCACGTTTATTTGTGACAATTCCCCACGATAAATTTTGTGCTTCGATAAATTCTAAAACGTCTAACATTCCATCGAAAAATCGGCTAAATCGGGCAATGTTATTTTCATATTCAACGAGCATTGAATTCAAAATGGCAGCGCGTTTATCTTCATCAACATCGATTTCAAGACTCGCGTTAATCATCGCAATCGCACCAAATGAAACGTGTGGTTTGACGTGTTCATACAAAACGGCTGAAAAACCATGTTGCTCTAAACCAAAATTTAAACACGCAATCAAATCGGGCGCGGTATCAACCAGCGTTCCATCTAAATCAAATAACACGCACGACAACTTCATTTTCAAGCCTGTTTTTTAAATGCCGCAATGTAATTCACATCGACATCTTTACCGAGTGAAAAACGTTTGGTGAACGGGTTGTATTCAATGCCAATCATGCCTTGAAGTTCTAAACCTGCTGAACGCGCGGTTTTACTTAATTCATGTGGTTTGATAAACGTTTTAAATTCATGCGTGCCTTTAGGCAACATTTGTAAAACATATTCTGCGGCAACAATCGCCAGCAAAAACGCTTTTGGCTTACGATTCAACGTTGAAAAAAACACCATTCCATCAGGTTTTACGAGTTTTGCACACGCTGAAATAATCGAACCCGCGTCAGGAACGTGTTCAAGCATTTCCATACACGTTACAAAATCGAAACTTTCGGGTTGTTCTTCGGCGAGTTTTTCAACCGCGATTTTTTGATAATTCACGGTTGAAACGCCCATTTCTAAGGCATGTAATTCGGCGACATCGATTAAATCGCCGCTCAAATCAATGCCTAAAGCCTCTGCGCCATGTTGCGCTAAGGCTTCGGTTAAAATTCCCCCGCCACAGCCTACATCAATGGCTCGTTTGCCAGAAATTTCGGTGAATTGTTGAATAAATTGCAAACGCAACGGATTTATCGCGTGCAAGGTTTTGAATTCGCCTTCTTTATCCCACCAGCGTTCAGCCATCGAGCCAAATTTGTGAATTTCGTGAGCGTGTACGTTATCAGTCATAGTTTTTATTTTCGTCTATTAAATTAAAAGTAGTTGCGGTTTAGTGTAGTTGTTTAAAGGTTTGCAGGGCAAATTGTAAATCGTGCCACGCTTTACGTTTTTCGGTTAGTGAACGCAATAAATAAGAAGGGTGATAAATAGCAATTAACGGAATATTTTCAACTTGATGCACCGTACCGCGCAATTTGCCAATTTTCTCTGGGGTTTCAAGTAATGTTTGAGCCGCAATGCGTCCAACCGCAATAATTATTTTCGGTTGGATTAGTGCAATTTGTCGCTGTAAATAATTTCGGCATTGTTTAATTTCATCAACGTGCGGGTCACGATTTTGCGGAGGGCGACATTTTAAAATGTTGGCGATAAAAATTTCATTGCGTGTCAAATTCATGGCACGCAACATTTCAGTTAATAATTGTCCCGCGTCGCCGATAAACGGACGACCTTGTTCATCTTCTTGTTGTCCTGGTGCTTCACCAATAAATAACCAATCTGCATTTTCATTCCCTTCACCAAAAACGGTTTGCGTGCGAGTGGTACATAAAGTGCATAATTTACAACCAGAAACGTCCGCGCGACATTTTTCCCACGAATCTGGGATGATAACTTCAGTTAAAACAACGTGATGGGCGTCAAATTCAATTGGGGCGATAGTCGAATCAGTCATAAATTTTGACTGCCAAACTGTCACGCCCATTGCGTCTAAATACTGTAAACGGTTGATTTCAGAAAGTGCCATGTGAGTAAATAAAGTGTGAATGCAAAAAGTAAAAACCTGTCAGAATGCGGACATTATAACGCTCAATAAACATCAAGATTGTAAAACGGGATAACCTATGAAAAGAAAAGACATTATACCGACCGCTCATGAACGCTTTATGCGAGAGGACGATTTTATCGTGTCGAAAACAGATTTAACGGGACGCATTATTTACGGTAACGAAATCTTTATTGAATTTTCGGGATACGAAGAATATGAATTGCTCGGTAGTCAACATAATATAGTGCGCCATCCCGATATGCCGCGCGTCGTATTTAAATTGCTTTGGGATTATTTAGCGGAGGACAAAGAAATTTTTGCATTTGTAAAAAATATGTCTAAAGACGGTAGTTTTTATTGGGTTTTCACGCACGTCGCGCCAATTTTTGATAAAAATAACAAGAAGACGGGTTATACATCTGTACGACGAATGCCAAATCCTAAAGCGGTTCCCATTGTTTCTGATGTGTACAAATCAATGTTAAACGCTGAAAAGCAAGCAGGCGCAAAAGACGCAATGGCAGCTTCAGGGGCGATTTTAGGTAAATTATTAGAGGAAAAAGGCGTTAGTTATGAAGAACTCATTAATATTCTCCAGTCGCTTTAAAATAAACGAACAAATTGCTTTTTCCACAGTGGGATTAACGTGGGGCAGTTCATTAGCTTACAGTTGGTGGCATGACGGTGGTCAACCACTTGTCCCTATTTTGCTAACCGTTGCGTCCATTATTTCAGTTTGGGCGTGGCACAAATCGCGGCAGCATAATAAAGAGTTACTGACAAAATTGACTGCGATGACGAATGAATGGCGAAAAGGTGAAGTAAGCGTTCGGATTACAAATATCGGTGGTAAAAAAACGGAATTGCAACAAGTCGCGTGGGCATTAAATGATTTAATGGATCAAGTTGAAACCGCGCAAGTGGATATGTATTACTCAATGGCGTATGTCACTTACGGTGACTTTTCGCGTAAAAGTTACCCCGCTGGTTTGCACGGTGGTTTTTCGCACGCATTGAAGCGTTTAAATTCACTCACAAAAGTGTTGTCTTCGACAACAAACGGTATTAACGAATTGATGACAGCATTGAACGCAGGTGATTTTAGTAAAAAAATCAATTTGAAGGTAGATGGCGAATACGCTAAAGCGATTAACAGTGCCACACAAGCAATGGAAGCCATGCGAATGATGATTGATAATATCGGTGAGGTGATGGGGAATGTCGCACAAGGCGATATTACGCACCGTATCACCGCGCAAGGGCAGGGCGATTTTGCGGTTTTAAAAAATAATGTCAATTTGTCACTCGATGCGTTGGAAGGTAGTTTTAATGATATTTCGCGGATTGTGAACGCATTGGCAGAAGGCGATTTAACTCAAAATAGTGAACAAACTTATCCAGGCACATTCGGCAATGTTATTTTGGGTATGAATCACACGGTTGAAACATTGAAAGTCATGGTGGGTGAAATCAAAGATTCTAGCGAAGTGATTGAAACCGCCGCAAAGGAAATCGCTGCTGGAAATTATGACTTATCACGTCGCACGATTGATCAAGCTGCAAACTTGGAAAAAACGGCTGCGAATATGAATGAATTTACTCACACGATTAGACAAAATAGCGACAATGCCAAACAAGCAAATGAATTAGCAGAAATTTCCTCGAATTTCGCTCGGAACGGCGTAGTTGCTGTGGGACAAGTTGTAAAAACGATGGATGGTATTAACGAATCATCTCGC
>CANKON010000014.1 GCA_947484105.1 Methylococcaceae bacterium
AAAGCGCGTTTTGAATTCCGTTGGGAAGACCAATTCAACATCGGTTTAGACCCTGAAAAAGCGCGTGAATTCCACGATGAAACCTTGCCAAAACAATCTTCAAAAGTCGCGCATTTCTGTTCGATGTGTGGCCCGCATTTTTGTTCGATGAAAATCAGTCAAGACGTGCGAAATTATGCCGCTGAAAAAGGCATTGCCGACGAAGAAGCGTTAAAAATTGGCATGGATGAAAAATCGCAAGAATTCTTAAACGAAGGCTCGGCAATTTATCACGAGGTTTAAAAAGTCAAAAAAGGCGTGGATTGAAAATGCAATTTACGCCTTTTTTACCTAGACAGAAAAGCCATTACAAAACGTGACAAATCAAAGTAGCGTGCTACACTTTTGCCCATTTTTTACTTATTTTTATTTTGAGATTACCTGATGATGGAAACCCATTTCGCAAAAATTATTGAAGCAGTCGGTGAAGATTTAACGCGCGAAGGCTTAATTGATACGCCAAAACGTGCCGCAAAAGCGTTTAAATTCTTGAATAACGGTTATGAAAAAACATTAGAAGAAGTTTTAAATGGTGCGATTTTTACAGCAGATAGCGAAGACATGGTTATCGTGAAAGACATCGAGCTTTATTCACTTTGTGAACACCATTTGTTACCGTTTATCGGCAAATGCCACGTTGGTTATTTACCAAATGGCAAAGTGTTAGGATTGTCGAAAATTGCCCGTGTGGTGGATATGTTTGCCCGTCGTTTACAAATTCAAGAAAAACTCACCAGCCAAATTGCTGACGCAATTGAACAAGCAACGGGCGCACGCGGCGTAGCAGTTGTGATTGAAGCGAAACATTTGTGTATGATGATGCGCGGCGTTGAAAAACAAAATTCGGTGATGACAACGTCAGCAATGAAAGGTATTTTCCGCAAAGATATTAGCACCCGTTCTGAATTTTTAAATTTAATCAATCGATAGGACTTTGAGAAATGGCAGATAAAAAAATCGGCGTATTACTTACAAATTTGGGTTCACCCGCCGCGCCAACCGTGCCAGCTGTACGAAAATTTTTGAAAGATTTTTTAGGCGATAAGCGTGTGGTGAACATTCCACGGTTTGTATGGTTGCCAATTTTGCACGGATTTATTTTGCCATTTCGTCCCAAAAAATCACTGCAAGCCTATTTGCGAATTTGGGACAACGCAAAAGGTTCGCCACTCACATTCTTAACGCATCAATTAACTGAAAATTTAGCATCAAAACTTGCTGGACAAAATATCATTGTCGATTGCGCTATGAGTTACGGTGAGCCATCGATTCCGAATCAATTACGAAAATTTCAAGAACAAGGCGTAACTGATGTTATCGTTTTGCCACTTTATCCGCAGTATTCTTCAACCACAACCGCATCAGTTTACGACAGCGTTGTGAAAGAATTTAACGCACGTTGGCATTTTCCAAGTTTTCGATTTATAAGCGATTATCATCAAAATGACGTTTATATTGCAAAATTAGCAGAATCAATTGAAGCTGCGTGGCGGGAAAAACCGAAAAATGAGATGCTGGTCATGTCCTTTCACGGTTTGCCTGAAATGCTGACCAAAAAAGGCGATCCGTATTTTTATCAATGCCAAAAAACCGCTGAATTATTAGCTGCAAAATTAGGTTTAAAAGAAAACGAATGGAAACTGGTTTTTCAATCGCGTTTTGGTAAAGCAGAATGGTTAAAACCGTATTGTGTTGAAGTTTTAGAAAAATTACCAAAAGAAGGTGTGAAAAGCGTTGATTTAGTTTGCCCTGGTTTTGCGGTGGATTGTTTGGAAACGCTTGAAGAAATCGCAATGGAAAATAAACACGTTTTTGAAGCAGCAGGCGGTGAAAATTATCGTTACATTGGTGCGTTAAATGATTCAGATGCGAATGTGGCTGTAATGCTTGATATTTTAGGAGATTTGAAATGAGCGCATTAGTTGGCATCATTATGGGTTCGACATCGGACTGGGAAACAATGTGTTTTGCCGCTGAAACACTAGAAAACCTAGGCATTCCGCATAATGTTGAAGTCGTTTCAGCGCATCGCACACCTGATAAATTATTTGCTTACGCAGAAAGTGCGGAAGAAAAAGGGTTAGAAGTGATTATTGCAGGTGCAGGTGGTGCGGCACATTTACCTGGTATGACAGCCGCAAAAACCGCGATTCCTGTTTTAGGCGTTCCCGTACAATCAAAAGCGTTAAACGGCATGGATTCGTTGTTGTCCATTGTGCAAATGCCAGCGGGAATTCCTGTGGGAACATTGGCAATTGGTAAAGCAGGTGCAATTAACGCAGCATTGCTCGCGGCGGCAATTATCAGCAATAAACACGCGCAATATCGCCCAGCATTAGAAAAATTTAGACAACAACAAACTGATACGGTTTTGGAAAATTCAGATCCGCGTGGAGAAGTAGAATGAAAGTTGGCGTTTTAGGTGGCGGGCAGTTGGCTCGCATGATTGCTTTAGCGGGTTATCCATTCGGAATACGTTTTATTTTTTTAGATCCGTCAGTAGGTGCGTGTGCGACAACGTTGGGTTCGCATTTACACGGTGATTATCAAGATGAAAATTTGCTTGCGGAACTCGCTAAACGTGCCGATGTCGTGACATACGAATTTGAAAATGTGCCCGCAAAAGTGGCGAATTTTTTAGAATCGCACACATCAGTTTATCCGCCGTCGAAAGCTCTCGCTGTAGCACAAGATAGATTAGTTGAAAAAAACTTTTTGAACGATTTAGGCATTCCAACTGCGCCGTATCAGGACATTATCAGTTTTGATGATTTGCAAAAAGCAAGCGAAAAAATTGGTTATCCCGCCATTTTGAAAACACGCACTCAAGGTTATGACGGAAAAGGGCAATCGGTTTTGAAATCGGCGGCTGATTTAAAATTCGCGTGGGAGAAATTAGACGGATTAGCGGCAATTGTGGAAGGTTTTGTGACGTTTTCGCGCGAAATTTCAATTGTTGCTGTGCGGAGCGTTTCGGGCGAATTGGCGTTTTATCCGCTGTCTGAAAATGTTCATAAGGACGGCATTTTGCGCGTTTCTGAAAGTCGTGACAATGATCCAATGCAAGCCAAAGCGGAAGATTACGCGACTCGTTTAATGACAGCGTTAAATTATGTTGGTGTGTTGGCATTGGAATTATTTGAAGTCGATGGCGAATTGGTGGCGAATGAATTTGCACCGCGTGTCCACAATTCGGGACATTGGACGATTGAAGGAGCAGAAACGAGCCAATTTGAAAATCATCTGCGTGCTATTTTAGATTTGCCACTGGGTTCAACAGCGGCAGTCGGTCACGTTGCAATGGTGAATTTTATTGGTGGCAAACCCGAAAATGAAAAAGTATTAGAAATTCCTAATGCACATTTACATTTGTACGGCAAAGCGCCGCGCAAAGGTCGCAAAATTGCTCATGCCACGATTCGGGCAAAATCCATTGAAGAATTAGAACCGCTTAAAAACCGTTTGATAAAATTGGCAGACGATACAGATGATTCCTGAATACACGAAGGTAATTTAAACTATGTTTGACGTTGGATTTTCAGAATTAGTCATGGTTGGTTTGGTGAGTTTGCTCGTCATTGGACCCGAAAGATTGCCAAAAGTAGCACGAATCGCAGGTTTTTGGATTGGTAAAATTCAGCAAATGATTGCGAATGTGAAAGTAGAAATTAAGCAAGAATTTCACGCAGAAGAAATTCGGCAATTATTGAAAGAAAATGACGCGATGGATTATTTGCGTGATGACGAAAAAAGTCCGCCTATCACATCAAAATTAGATTCACTTTCTGAAGACGTTTTAAATGCTCAATCAAAAAAACAAACGCATGAATAATTCTGCCGAATTACCTTTTATTGCCCATTTAATTGAGTTGCGGAATCGGTTATTACGCATTGTGTTGTGCATTGTGTTTTTTGCGTTGCCATTGTCGATTTATGCGAATGAAATTTATGCCATTTTAGCGCAACCTTTGATGGCGCATCTTCCACAAAATAGCACCATGATTGCGACAAATGTTACTTCGCCATTCATGACACCGTTTAAATTATCATTAGTCACCGCAATTTTTTTATCTGTGCCGTTTATTTTGTATCAATTTTGGGGATTTCTCGCCCCTGCCCTTTATAAAAATGAACAACGCGCTATTTTCCCATTGTTGATTGCTAGCACGATTTTGTTTTATTGTGGTGTGGCATTCGCGTATTTTGTCGTGGCACCGTTAGCATTAGGCTTTTTCACTGCGGCTGCGCCAACAGGCGTAACCGTAATGACGGACATCGAAGCGTATTTAGATTTTGTGCTGACGTTATTTTTTGCCTTCGGCGTGTGTTTTGAAGTGCCAATTTTTACAATCGTTGCGGTGTGGTCAGGTTTTACAACGGTTGAAAGTTTGGTTGAAAAACGCCCGTATGTGATTGTGGGCGCGTTTGTGATTGGTATGTTTTTAACACCGCCTGATGTGTTATCACAAACGCTTTTAGCATTACCGATGTGGTTGTTATTTGAGATTGGTTTGGTGTTTGCACGATTAAAAATGCGTCCTAAAAAAGTGAAAGCCGTTGCAGTTACCCCCATTAAATCGAAAATGAAAAAACGTCGTCCGAAACCCAAACAATAAAAATGCGAGAGGTTTTTATGAAGAGAATTCTATTTTTAGTGGTGGCGAGTTTGCTTATTTCGGGTTGCGGAGAAGATGAGAAACAGCCTGAAGAGCGTGTGACGGTACATATTGAAAAACGAGCAGATGGTTTAGCGTATGAGCAACATCAGAAAAAACCGTTCACAGGTGTTTTTGAGGGCTATTACCGAAATGGCTACAAAAAAGCCGAAATTCATTTCAAAAATGGCAAGCAATACGGTGCCGCGAAAATGTGGTATGAAAATGGACAACAAAGTAATGAAGCCAACTTTTACAACGGAAAGCTCGAAGGTGTCGCGACGGAATGGCGTAAAGATGGCTCGAAATATAAAGAACGTATTTTTAGAGATGGTAAATTAACGGGAACAATTAACTAAAAATGACCCCCTTCAAAAAACTAAATCTCGCTATTTTAACCGTTTCCGATTCCCGTGACGAAGCAAACGACACATCGGGTAACGCTTTGGTTGAACGTGCTGCAAATTTTGGGCATTTTGTTGCCGATAAAAAAATTGTTCCCGATAACATTTATCAGATCCGCGCCATTGTTTCGCAGTGGATTATCGATGAAAAAATAGACGTAATTATCACAACAGGCGGAACGGGCGTAACGGGGCGTGACGGCACGCCTGAAGCGATTACACCGTTACTCGATAAAGTGTTAGACGGTTTTGGCGAAACGTTCCGTTGGTTATCTTTTAATGACATTAAAACATCGACGATTCAATCACGCGCCATTGCAGGCGTGGCGAATGGAACGTATATTTTTTGTCTGCCTGGCTCAACGAGCGCGTGCAAAATGGCGTGGGATTCGATTATTCAAGCGCAACTGGATTCACGCACGCGCCCCTGTAATTTAGTTCAACTTATGCCGCGACTTTTGGAGAAATGACGATGCCTTCTGTTTTTTTATTTCTGGGTACTGCCAGCGCATTTTTAGGGGTTGCATTCGGTGCATTTGGCGCACATGGTTTAAAAAATATAATTAGTCCAGAAATGCTGGCGGTTTATAAAACAGGCGTGGAATATCAAATGTGGCACGCTTTCGGATTGATTGTGATAGCGTTAATGCAACAACGCGACGCGCAATCACGTTTGCTCAAATGGGCGGGCGCAATGATGTTTTTAGGCATTATTTTGTTTTCAGGTAGTTTGTACGCTTTGGCGATTTTAAATATCCCTGCGTTGGGTGCAATTACGCCGTTAGGTGGCGTGAGTTTTTTAATCGCTTGGTCATTACTGATTATTTTTTCAGGCAAAAAACCAACTCATCATCGACACAAAAAATCTTCGCGTTATTAACATTCTCACTTTTTAGGTTATAAAAATGGAACTCAACACATTAACTAATCAAGTTATTGCGTTAGCAGGCATTGCACAAGCGGCCGCGTTAGTTGAACAATTAGCGACGACAGGAAAAGCGGATGAACACGCACTTGAAATCACCATTGGCAGTTTGCTGAAAACAGAATCCGATTCTGTGTTGGACGTTTATGGCAACGATTTGGCAAATTTAGCGTTAGGATTGAAACATCTTGACGCACAATTAACGGGTTACGAAATTGCTTATCCCGATCAAGCGCGTTATTGCGCCTCGTTAGTGTTTTTGGAACGAGAATTAAGCGAGCAAAAATCGATGTTGAAAACGATTTCAATTGGTCTTGAACGCGCGAAAGCCCAAACCGATCATTTCAATTTATTGCATGAAAATGTGTTGGCGAATTTGGGCGATATTTATGTGCAAACCGTCAGCAAATTACAGCCGCGCATAATGGTAAATGGTGTACCTGAAATTTTGCAACGTCAAGAAACAGCAAATAAAATTCGCGCATGTTTATTAGCAGGAATTCGCTCTGCAATGCTTTGGAAACAATGCGGCGGACGACGTTGGAAGTTTTTATTATTTCGTAAAAAAATTCAAATCGAAACCCAACGCTTGCTTAAACTTTAATGACTTCGATTCAAAAATTACTTGATAACGCCACAAACTCACTTATTAAAAATTTTGATTCCCCACGTTTAGATGCTGAAGTTTTATTGGCGTTTGTCTTAGAAAAAAATCGTAGTTATTTACGCGCTTGGAATGATAAAAATCTCGATGTGCAAACGATTTCAAAATTTGAATCCCTTATTTTGCAACGTTTAAACGGTGTACCAATTGCCTATTTAACAGGCATTCGGGAATTTTGGTCGCGCGATTTTCACGTTTCACCTGACGTTTTAATTCCACGTCCTGATACCGAAATTTTAATTGAACAGTGTTTAGCGCAAATTCCAACGAATGTACCTTTTACGATTTTAGATTTAGGCACAGGTTCGGGGGCAATTTCGATCACGCTTGCAGCTGAACGTCCAAAAGCAAAAGTTTTTGCGGTTGATGCCAGTTTTGCGGCGTTGGAAATTGCCAAAAAAAATGGGCAACAACACCATTGTCAAAATATTGAATTTATTTTGAGCGATTGGTTTTCAAACGTGCCAAAAATCGAATTTGATTTAATTGTGAGCAATCCGCCTTACATTCCTTTCGATGACGAACATTTAACGCAAGGTGACGTGCGATTTGAGCCAAAGTCAGCCTTAATTTCGGCAGAAAATGGCTTATCTGACATCCAAAAAATTGCGGCTGAAACCAAAAATTATTTGAAGGAAAATGGGCAACTTTGGTTTGAGCATGGCTATAATCAAGCCGAATCTGTGCAAACGATTTTGAAAAATCTCGCTTATTTTGACATTCAAACTTTTACCGATTTGTCAGGTCAAACGCGAGTCACAACGGGCAAATTGTGATTATTTTGAAACTGATGCGGCATCCAATTCGCGCAAATACGTCAATTTTTCTTTGATTTTAATTTCCAAGCCACGTTCAACGGGTTCGTAATAGCGCGTTCCTGCCAATGATTCTGGGAAATAATTTTCCCCCGCCACATACGCATCAGGTTCATTGTGGGCATAACGATAAGTTTTGCCGTAATCCAAGGCTTTCATCAATTTCGTCGGAGCGTTTCGTAAATGAATCGGGGCCTCTAGGGTTCCCGTTGATTTAATATGCGCCATGGCGGTGTTGTAAGCTACATAAACTGCGTTACTTTTTGGCGCACACGCCATATAAATCACGGCTTGTGCCAACGACAATTCTCCTTCGGGACTGCCCAAACGTTCCTGTGCTTGCCACGCATTGATTGCCATTTCCAACGCACGCGGATCAGCATTGCCAATATCTTCGGATGCAATTCGCACGATCCGTCGCGCTAAATAAGCCAAATCACAACCACCATCAATCATTCGGCAAAGCCAATATAACGCGGCATCGGGCGAACTGCCTCGCACCGATTTATGTAACGCAGAAATTTGATTGTGAAATTCTTCACCGTGTGAATCGAATCGTCGAACGCCGCCGATTAAAACTGATTGAGCAATCGTTTCGTCAATTATTGACGCTGATTTTGCGCTGGCAACTTCAGCGGCAAGTTCTAATAAATTCAATAATCGACGGGCATCACCGTCGGCGGCTTGCGCGAATTGCAATTTAATTTCGTCCGCCATTTCGAGCTTTAATTCACCCAAACCGTGAGATTCATTTTCGAGGGTGTGATTTAAAATATCGAGCAAATCCGTGTGCGTTAATGGATTCAAAACATAAACTCGTGCCCGCGAAAGCAATGCGTTATTCAACGCAAACGATGGATTTTCGGTTGTCGCGCCAATAAAATACACCGTGCCGTCTTCAACGTGTGGCAAAAACGCATCTTGCTGAGATTTGTTAAAACGATGCACTTCATCTACAAACAAAATCGTGCGTCGCTTTTCAAATTGCTGAATGGTTTTTGCGTGTTCAATGGCTTCACGAATTTCTTTTACACCAGCTAAAACAGCTGAAATTGCTAAAAATTCCGCGTTTGATTGCTTTGCAATTAACCGAGCCAATGTCGTTTTGCCCGTTCCAGACGCGCCCCAAAAAATCATCGAATGCAAATGTCCCGAAGTCAGCGCAATTTGCAAGGGTTTTCCTGTCGAAAGAATGTGCGCTTGTCCGACATAATTAGCTAATTCTTGCGGACGCATTCGCTCTGCTAACGGGGCATTCAGATTTATGTTATTCAATTTTTGTCGCCAATTTCAATGTGTTTAATTCTAAAACACGGTCGTCTGTTTTTGCGTCATCGCCCCACCAAACTTGTACGTTGACGTTAAATAATTCAACAGGCAACTCGCGTAAATCCAATTCGGGTGACGCAAATGTTTTTGGCATAACTTGCACTTTCCAATGATAAATCTCATTTTCAATGCCAAGCATTTCACTTGTTTTCAATGGCGTTTCAACACCTGTTTTAGCCATTAAATTGGTCGCAATTTGAGCCGCGTTCGTGTAGTCATCTGCGATACGAGCCGTTGTTACGCCTGTTGAAAAAATTTTCAGCAAAATACCCAGCGAGACAGCCAAAATTGAAAAGGCAATTAGAATTTCCAACAATGAAAAGCCGCATTGTTTAATCTTCCAGCGTGACATGACCAGTAAGCCAATTGATGTTAATTTCTTGGGAGAGTTTATTTTTTTCTAAGGTAATGCGCCCACCAATTGACGAACCATCGGGGAAAAATCGAAGCTGTGCCACGCCATTTTGCAATTCAGACTGTGCCGTTTTAACCGTGACATCAATATCTTCTTTAATGTTGTAGCTTTTTTCTTGCCCTGTTAAAAAATAAGAATTGTTACTCAAATCAAAATTGAGTGTGGCAGTTTTATGAGTAAGCATCGCTTGGGAGCGAACATAACGCAAACCCGAAACTAAATCACGGGCGGCGGCTTTTAACGTCCTTGAATCATCACTTGCGGACATATTCACCGCAATTACGCCAAAACCCAATACCACAATACTCAAAACAATAATCAGTTCAAGTAATGTAAAGCCCGCGTTTTGGCGCAATGAATGTCGCATTTAATCCCAGTTATTGATGTCTTGATCTTCGCCTTCGCCGCCTTCTTTGTCATCTGCGCCGTAGGTAGATAAATCAAATTTGCCATGTGTGCCAGGTGACGCATAGTGATATTCGTTTAACCACGGATCAACAGGCATTTTCGCTTTTTTCAAGTAAGGACCATTCCACCGTTTTGAACCTTCGGGAGCTTCTATTAACGCTTGCAAACCTTGTTCGCTGGTTGGATATTTCCCCATGTCGAGTTTGTACATATCGAGAGCGGCAGAAAAATCTTCAACTTGCACTTTCGCAGCTTTGGTTTTCGATTCGCCCAAATGTTTCATAACTTGGGGACCGACAATGCCTGCGAGCATCGCGATAATCCCTAAAACGACGAGTAATTCTAATAACGTAAAACCTGATTGTGCTTTTGATTTCATCATTTAAACCTCCGATTTTTGGGGGTGTTGACGCGCATTAACATTGAGTAATTTGTTTAGCGCGTTTATATACGCCTTCGCTGATGCCGTCACAATATCGGTATCCGCACCTAAACCGTTCACAATACGTCCTGCTTTTTCTAAACGCACCGTCACTTCACCTTGTGCATCCGTGCCATTCGTCACGTTATTGACCGAATATAATTCGAGCGACGCTTCGGATTTAACTAATTGTTCAATCGCTTTCAACGTTGCATCGACAACACCGCCGCCCGTTGAATTACCTGTCACTTCTTGATTATTCACCCGCAACGTGACCACCGCATTCGGCACTTCACCTGTTTCAGAACACACTTTCAAAGACACCAATTTAATGTGTTCATCTTCGGCTTCAATCGTAGTTTCAGAAATGAGCGTTTGTAAATCTTCATCAAAAATTTCGTGTTTTTTGTCAGCCAATTGTTTAAAACGTGCAAACGCATCGTTTAATTCAGCTTCACTTTCAAATTCAAAACCCAGTTCTTGAATCCGACTTTTAAACGCATTTCGCCCAGAATGTTTGCCCAAAACCATTCGATTTGCAGACCAGCCAACATCTTCGGCTCGCATAATTTCATACGTTTCGCGGCTTTTCAAAATGCCATCTTGATGAATACCAGCCTCGTGTGCGAACGCATTTGCGCCAACAATTGCTTTATTGGGTTGAACGGGAAAACCTGTAATTGACGAAACCAGTTTTGAGCAGGTCAAAATTTCGCGCGTATCAATGCGGGTTTGGCAATCAAACACGTCGTGACGCGTGCGAACAGCCATCACGACTTCTTCAAGTGACGCATTTCCCGCGCGTTCACCTAAACCGTTAATGGTGCATTCTACTTGGCGTGCGCCATTCATGACTGCTGAAAGTGAATTGGCAACAGCTAGTCCCAAATCATTGTGACAATGCACCGAAAAAATCGCTTTATCCGAATTTGGAATACGCTCAATTAAATTCTTAATCGTCGCGCCAAATTGTTGCGGAATGCTGTAACCAACGGTGTCAGGAATGTTTAACGTGGTTGCGCCCGCGTTAATAACCGCTTCCAAAATTCGGCACAAAAAATCTTCGTCCGAACGTCCTGCATCTTCAGGCGAAAATTCCACATCGTCTGTGTATTGTCGCGCCCGTTTCACAGCTCTTACAGCGTGTTCGATGACTTGCTCAGGTGACATATTGAGCTTCATTTGCATGTGAATTGGCGAGGTCGCAATAAACGTATGAATGCGCGATTGTCTTGCGCCTTTCAATGCCTCGCCAGCACGGTCGATGTCTTTATCTAACGCACGCGCTAACCCACAAACGGTGCTATCTTTAATAATATCTGCAACGGCTTTAACTGCTTCAAAATCGCCGACGCTGGCGGCAGGAAAACCTGCTTCAATCACGTTCACTTTTAAACGTTCTAAGGCGCGTGCAATGCGAATCTTTTCGTCACGAGTCATCGATGCGCCAGGGCTTTGTTCACCATCGCGTAGTGTGGTATCAAATATAATGAGTTGATCTTTCATATTGTTTTTTTAAATCCAAAATAAGTAGAAATTAGCTTTTGCGTCCTTGTAATTTTTTGCGGCGCATAATTAAAGTCACAAGTGGTCCTGAAATTGCGTAGCCCAAAAAGAGCAAAAATAACATTGTCTGCGGCTGTGCCATCACGAAAGCAATGCTTAACATCACTGCGATTGCAACGAAAAATGGGACTTTTCCTTTCAAATCGATTTCTTTAAAACTCGAATATCGGAAATTACTCACCATCAACAAGCCTGTGCAAATTGTCAAAATGATTGCCGGATATTTGAGCATTTCAATATCCCAACCGTGTTCCAAACAAAGCCAAATAAAGCCTGCCAAAATGGCGGCTGCCGCAGGACTAGGTAAGCCTTGAAAATAACGTTTATCCGCCGAAGTCAGTTGCGTGTTAAATCGCGCTAATCTCAACGCGCCGCCTGCGGTGTGAACAAATGCGGCAAATAATCCTAATTTTCCAAGCGTTGAAAATGCCCATAAATACATCACCAATGCAGGAGCGACGGCGAATGAAACCATATCCGACAAGCTGTCATATTGTGCGCCGAACTCGCTTTGGGTATTGGTCAAACGCGCCACTCGTCCATCTAATCCATCTAAAATCATTGCAACAAAAATCGCTACGACTGAAATATCGTAATGCTGATTCATAGCGGACGTTATCGCGTAAAAACCCGAAAATAACGCGCCCGTTGTAAATAAATTCGGAAGTAAATAAATGCCACGACGGCGAATTGTAGATTTTTCAAAAGTCATAATTGTCACAAAGTAGTGATTTGGATGCGTGAATTATACACGATTCGGATTTTACTGATGTTCATTGCGCGGGTGTGTTGGGCGGTTTTTTAAAGTTCATTTTAATAAATAATATCGTCAACGCAAACGCCAACCCGAACCATTGCAGCGCGTAGCCTAAATGCTGTTCGGGCTGCATAATTTTTGCCATTTCCCATTCACGTTTAAAACCGTGTAGCGCATTCGTGTCTAATTCGAGTTGAAAATTGAGCAATTCATAGCCTAACATTTTCGCTAAAATTTTTTCATCAATCACGCCAACGACCGCAGGATTGGTTTGCGTAGGCTGATTGGCACCTGCTAATTTCAATCCAATACTGGGGAAATTGTTGATTCGTCCGTTTAACGTTATTTCAGTTTCTGATGAAAAATCAACGTTGGGTAATGTCGCACGTGGCTCAATAAGTGGAATCCAGCCACGATTAACTAAAATTGCTTTGTTAGAATTTTGGAGTTTAAACGGTGTAAAAACAAAATACCCCGCCTTCCCTGCATGGATTTGATTGTCGAGCAAAAATTGTTTTGTCGTTTCGTAATGCCCCACAACAGT
>CANKON010000015.1 GCA_947484105.1 Methylococcaceae bacterium
CATAAACCGCGTTGCTCATCGTGTAATTTGCAAAAACGCGGACACAAGTCACATTGTATTCGTCCGTCTTCTAATGAATGCCAATAGTCAGTGGTAACGGTATCTGAGCTTAATCGTATCTTCATGAAAAACCTCCAAAAGTTTCTAAATAGATTCTAATTTTGCATTGCACTGTTCGTAGGTTACGGCATATTATCGAACGGCGTAAAAATTTATTTTCGGAGGTCAGTCATGGTTTTAATTCGTCAATCCGCTGTTGCGGGAACTTTTTACCCCGCTAATCCAGAAGTATTAAAGCAACTCCTTAACACTTATTTGAATGCCGTTAAAAGTACCACCAAAGTGCCAAAAGCCATAATCGTTCCGCACGCAGGTTACATTTATTCGGGCGAAATTGCAGCTACCGCTTACACGCGTTTAAAAACAGGCGCAGATAAAATCAAACGTGTGGTAATCGTCGCGCCGTCACATCGTGTTTATTTTGAAGGTTTAGCGGTTTCTTCAGCGCGTTTTTTCAACACACCATTGGGCGATATTCCACTTGATATGGCAGCCATTCAACGTTTGTTGGCGTTGCCATTTGTCGGATATAACGACGAAGCGCATGAATTTGAACACAGTTTAGAAGTTCAATTGCCGTTTTTGCAAACCGTGTTAAATGATTTTAAATTAGTGCCGATTGTTGCAGGCGATGCCAGCGTCGATGAAGTTTGCCAAGCATTAGAGCTGTTTTATGGCGATGACGATACGTTGATTGTGATTAGTTCGGATTTGAGCCATTACCACGATTACGCGACAGCAAAACGGTTAGATTCAGAAACCAGCTACAAAATCGAAAATTTGAAATATCAACAACTAGATTCTAGTTGTGCTTGTGGATGCGTGGGTGTGAATGGTTTATTAGCGTTAGCACAAAAAAAATCTCTTCAAATTCAAACCATCGACTTGAGAAATTCAGGTGATACGGCGGGCGATAAATCACGAGTTGTGGGGTACGGGGCTTATGTCATTGACTAATGAACAACAGCAAATGCTGTTAAAAATCGCTAAGGATTCTATCGCGCATGGTTTAAAAAATGGTAAAGCGTTGACCGTGAACACGAAAGATTATTCCGCCGAATTGCAGGAAATTCGCGCCACATTTGTGACGTTAGAAATTAGTGGCGCGTTACGCGGCTGTATTGGAATGTTGGAAGCGTTTCAGCCTTTGGTTGTCGATATTGCAAAAAATGCGTTTTTAGCCGCATTTCGAGACCCACGTTTTCCACCTGTTTCTGTGGCAGAATATCCAAAGTTGGAGATTCATCTTTCAATTCTTAGCCCTTCTGAGCCGATGATTTTTTCATCAGAAGACGATTTAATTTGTCAATTACGTCCGCATGAAGACGGTTTGATTATGCAAGAAGATGGGTTGCGCGGCACATTTTTACCGTCGGTGTGGGATTCATTACCTGAACCGCGCCAGTTTTTAGAGCATCTCAAATTAAAAACAGGTTTGCCAAAAAATTATTGGTCAGACACGTTAAAAATACGCCGCTATCATTGTGAAATTATTTCGGATATTGATTAAACCTGCCACGCAGCTAATTTCGCATCGTCATGAAACGGCGTAATCGTTAAATCACGTTTATCGCCATTTTTTTCAGCAATCGTCATTGTGACCGTTTCGGCATTTTTACCTTGCCCGTAACGCGCGACAATACTTGCAATTTGTTCTAAATCATCATTTGTGGGCGTGCCGTCAATTAACGCAAAAGAGCCTTTGTAATCTTTCGGATGAACACTGATAAAGTCTTTCCGATAACCTTGCATAAAACGCCCTTCGCTTTCATCACGCGAAATAATCAATTTGTAATGTTTTTGTGGGCGAATATGACGACCTACTTTGAGCAACATAATATCGTCAAGTTCATAATCTTTATGCCCGTTTGATTGCCATAAATCGACTAATTTTGCCGAATAAAACTTGTCCGTTAAAAAACAACAACCGCCTGCGGGTTGGGCAAAATCTTCAAAACCGAATTTTTCTGCCATCGCAAATTGTGGTTTTCGACTGCGTCCTGTAATGCTTAATAATTGTTCACGGTCAAGCCAACCTTCACGTTCAGGCAAAGTTGGTTCTAAATTTTTTGCACACAACGGACGCACAATCAAATCATCTGCGCCTGATTCTTTGGCAATTAATGGCAATTTGAATTTATTTTGCGACATCGGACGCTGCCCAATCACTTCACCCGTAATAATAAAATCGAAGTCATTTTCAAGCATCCATTGTTTCGCTTTGCGAATCATGAAAACTTTGCAATCCATGCACGGATTCATGTTGGTACCATAACCGTGTTTGGGATTGATTAACACGTTTTTGTATTCGTCGATAACGTCAATAATGTGAAGTTTTATGCCGAGTTGTTCAGCAGACCACAGTGCGTTATTGCGTTTTGCTTTTTCTTTATCGTTATTACGAATCGCGTGTGTGTGACCTTCAACACAAAAACCTGTGAAAAAGTTAATGCCTTCGACATAAACGCCTTGTTCTTGAATAACTTTAACGGCTAAAAGTGAATCTAATCCACCCGAAATGAGGGCGACGGCTTTGCGTTGTTTTATCATTTTAATGTTTAATTTCGTTTAATAATTTGCACAAATTCTGTTCAGTCAACGGACGACCGAAAAAATAGCCTTGCACTTCGTCACAACCTTTTTCCTGCAACATTGTTGCTTGTTCTTGATTTTCAACGCCTTCTGCAATCACTTTTAGACGTAAATTATGCGCCATCGCAATAATTGTTGAAGCAATCGCATCATCATCGGCATCGGTTGTAATATCTCTGATAAACGATTGGTCAATTTTTAAGGTATCAATTGGAAAACGTTTTAAATAACTCAATGACGAATAACCCGTTCCAAAATCATCAATTGATAACCGAATGCCCATTTTCTTGAGTTTTCCGAGTGTGTTAATAGTCAGTTCTGCGTTATCCATTAAAACGCCTTCGGTTAATTCAAGCTCCAAAAGCGCGGACGGTAGTTTTGTATCAATTAAAACTTGCGATACTTTTTCGATTAAATCATGTTGTTTTAATTGAATGCCTGACAAATTCACCGAAATTCTTATCGGTTTTAATCCCGCTTTTTGCCACGCCATACTACGTTGACACGCGGTATTTAAAACCCAGTCGCCAATCATAATAATCAAATCATTTTTTTCAGCGTGAGGAATAAAAACAGACGGTGAAATAAATCCTAAAATAGGATGTTTCCAACGCAATAACACTTCTAAACCAATCAATTCTTTCGTCGTTAAATCAAATTGCGGCTGATAATTTAAGGAAAATTCTTTATTTTTTAAGGCTTGACGTAAATTGGTTTCCATTTCTAATTCATCAAGCACTTTCTGATTCATGCTATGAGAAAAATACTGGTAATTATTGCGCCCGCGTTCTTTTGCGTAATACATTGCAGTATCCGCATTTTTAATCAATTGCGTAACATTTGTTGCGTCTGTTGGATAAACTGTAATGCCAATACTGCTGGAAATAAAAACTTCTCGACCTTCTAAAAAAACAGGCACTTCCAACGCATTTAAAATTTTCTTGGCAACGATTCCCGCTTCTTGCTCGTCGTGAAGACGATTCAAAATAATAGTAAATTCGTCACCCGCTAAACGTGAAACAGTATCTACTTCTCGCACGCTTTCTGTTAAACGAATCGCGACCTCGATCAATAATTTATCACCTGCTAAATGTCCTAATGTATCGTTAATCCATTTAAAACGATCTAAATCTAAAAACATCAACGCCGTTTTTTTATTGTCACGTTTTGCGACATCAATTGACCATTTTAAATGTTCAATAAATTGTGTACGGTTTGCTAAACCCGTTAAAGAATCATAATGTGCTAATTGTTTAAGCTGATTTTCAGCGGATTTTCGTGACGTAATATCACTAAAAATGCCGACAAAATGCGTGGTATCGACGTTATTTTCCTCTTTCACGCTATAAATCGATAACCAAATGGGATAAATCTCATCATTTTTACGTTTTGCCCACACTTCACCGCGCCACGCGCCCGTTTGTAATAATTGATTTTGAATATCCAAATAAAAATCTAATGGGTGTTTGTGTGAACCTAACATTTTTGGATGTTTGCCAAAAACTTCGGCTTCTTCATAACCTGTAATAGTCGCAAAAGCATCATTTGTATCAATAATTCGACTGTTTGTATCTGTAATCACAATCGCATCGGTGCTACCTTCAAAAATTTTTGCCATTAAGCGCAATTCTTCTTCGGCTTTTTTGCGTTCTGTAATATCACGAATAATGACTAACCATTGACGTTGGCGTTTATAAACAGGTTTCCCCAATGTAAATTCAATCGGAAATGCAATGCCATTTTTATGAAATCCATAAATAACAGGCAAACCCGATGGTTGCGAAATGTTTTCTTCAAGATGCAATTCAGGCGCAATTTGATTAAATGTTGGAATTAACGTGCAGATATTCATGCCAAATAATTCGTTTTCATCATAACCAAATAACAGTGAAACAGCGGGATTAAAGGTTTCGATGATACCGTGTTCGGAAAAAGTCAAAATACTTTCAGCGGCATTTTTCAAAATACTGCTGTGTTTTTCTTCCGATTCTTCCAGTTCAACGGCTAACGCAAGCAAGCCTTTATTGGTATCTGCGAGTTCAATTTGTAATTGTTTGATAACATCAATGTTTTCACGAAATCTCTCTTGTTCTAATTCTTCAAGTTCCATCATTAGCATAATGATGCCTTGATTGGTTTCTTCGAGTTCGTGCTCTAATTCTTCAATAATGCGTGCTTTATCAGATAAGAGTTGTTCGAGTTCTTCTTTCTTCATTTCACTATGACTATCGTTGCATCGTCATGATTTTTTTCCATGACCCTAAAAATTTCTTCGGTAATCACTTGCGCGGGCGAATTCGCGTAAGGCATAAAATCATCCCAACTCCAATGTGTTGAAATGCCATCGGAATGTAACGCTAATATATTGCCAGAATGCCATTCATTTTCCGTCACAACAGGTGAGGGTGCGTGTTTTCCAACAATGCCACGACGTACAAGGAATTTTGGCTTTTCATGTTGTTTAGTGAAAATTTTAATTTCGATATTGCCAACGCTTGCATAACGAAATGTCCCTTTTTTCCAATCTAAAACAACAAGAGCCATCACGACACCTCGCGTTGAAGCACAAGCCCGTTCAACACCTCGAAAAATATCCAGTAATGGCGATTCCGCATGACGTTCAATATATTGTCGCGCTATATTTGCGGCTTGATTGGCTAAAATTCCATGACCTACGCCATCAATCACACCGACTAATGTTGCACCACGAATGTTTTTGATAATAAACGTATCACCATTTGCCGATTCACCAGGTTTAGGACGTGAAAAAACACCAAATTCAAACGGGCAATGTTCACCGTGATTGGAATTGTCGTGTAGCCAACGTTTACAAACGATCCGCGTACCCGTGTGGTTTTCACGTTGTAAAATATCGAATTCATCCATCAAACGATTCACCGCTCCTAAACCCACGCCTAATGTTCCCGACGTTGAAACGCCATCTTTTAACGCGTTATGTTCATTAAATCCTTCGCCGTCATCTTCGGCTTCAATCATGATTCCTTCGCATTGTTCATTACAAACAGGTGAAAGCGTAATGATGCCTCGTTGGGTGTATTTAATAATGTTTGAGGCTAATTCGCTGACAACAAGACTAATTTCTTCTCGTGTACGTTCATTAAAACCGATGTCATGTGCCATGTCTTTGGCAATGCGTCGAATGGCAATCACTTCACCCGCATTGGAAATCACCATGAATTTTGGCTCAACTTGAAAAGTCATTTTGCCCGTCCCCATTTTTCGATGGTGACAATTGTGCCAACGCTAGTTTCAGATTTAATCGTCATATCGTCCATTAAACGTTTTACACCAGACAGACCCATTCCCATACTGCCTGCGGTGGTAAAACCTGCTTCAATGGCTTGGTCAATATCAGGAATACCTACGCCATAATCTTCAAATTCAAGTTGAATGCCAATTTGCCCAGGCTTATATAAAGTTTGCCAACGCATTACGCCGTGACTGCCAGAATGAACATAAACGTTACGCGCCAATTCCGAAACCGCCGTCACAATTCGCGTCACATCTGTCATCCCAAATCCTGCCGCAACTGACGCATTTCGAATCAATTTACGGCAAGTGACAATATCTCCTTCGGTTTGAATTGGATTTTCGCCAAACTCATTTGCCATCACTACACCAATTTAAAATTATCCGAAAAAATATCTAAAGCTCTATCAACATCAAGCGTTGAAATAGCTTTTCCTAAATGTAATCCTAATTCTGTGGCGGTAATGGCGACGCAAGGTTGCATTCCTGCAATCACCGTTTTTCCACCCATTAAAGCCACCATTTGCGTGGTTTCTGAAATTGTTCGAGCAAAAAAAGAATCTAAAATGTTGACGTTTGAAATATCTAAAATCAGCCCTTTTGATTGGTATTTTTCAATCGCGTGTAAAACCTTGGTTTGCAATTCATGAATAATGTCATCACCTGGTTCATCTGGCACAGTGACCAACAAAATGTTTTTTAATTTGATAACGGAAAGCGTGTTTTCGTCCATATTGAAATCCTTATGCTTTCGATGGGTCGATAAATTTAATAGAAAGTTTATCAAGCGCGACTTTCAAACCTGAAGCCATTGTCGGACGAGTCACAATCCCACTTAAATCAATGCCTAAATGCACCAATGTTTGAGCAATCACAGGACGGACACCTGTAATAATCACTTGGGAACCTAGTAATTTCACAGCGTTAATCGTATCAATTAAATGTTGTGCGGTAGCCGTATCAATTTGTGGCACGCCTGTAATATCAATTAACGCAACGGGTGAATTGGTTTCAACAATTTTTTCAAGCAAACGCTCCATAAATTGTTGTGTGCGTCCGTTGTCGAGCATTCCAATAATCGGTGCGGCAACCACGCCTTCCCAAATTTGAATCACAGGCGTAGACATTTCCAAAATTTCTTCTGTTTGACGCGAAATGACTTCATCGGTCGCATGAACATACGCCGAAATCGCTAATTCTTGGTCTAAGTTAATAATTTTGTACAACGCACTAAAAATGCCATTCGATGTTTCTGCGTCAAACGCGGGATTGCCGTAAATATGCGGAATAATCAGCTGCATATAATAACAATAGGTACTCATATAAATACGTGGGGGTAAACCAATGCGTTGATGCACAATTCCTACTTTTATGCGGCTTTTAAAATACTCTTCGCCGTATTCGCCTGAAGTTAAGTCAATAAAATAGGATTTTTGCGCGAGTTTCAAACGCATAAGCATTTTTTCATCGCCTAAAAAACGTTTTGTGTCGGGAAAAGTCATTAAATGCTCGTACAGTTTTTCAACAAATGTATCGGCATATTCAATGGCAAACGGATGAAGTTTTTTTAAAAATTCGACATCTTTATCGGTGAAATCAACAAAACGCTTTTGCTCTGCCCAACTGTTGAAATTAGAAATGTATTTTGAATGTGAGTGTTCCATAATTTTAATGATTATGTGATGCTGAAATATATGAGTTTAACAGTTTTTATTATTTGACCGAATTTTTCACTTTTTAGAATTTTAATGCACTCACGTTCAAACGTGTTTGAAATCTTTAACGCTACGTTAATCTGTCATATTGTTATAAAAATTGTGTGATAACATTCGCACCATTTTTTAATTGAGATAAAAATTATGAAAGCAACCGTTAAATGGGTAGATGGCGTGATGTTTGTCGGTGAATCTGGCAGCGGTCATGCAGTCGTCATGGATGGTCCACCTGATTTGGGTGGTCGAAATATGGGTATTCGTCCGATGGAAATGTTGTTGTTAGGCGTAGGGGGATGTTCGTCTTTTGACGTGGTTCAAATTCTGCAAAAAGGACGTAATGATTTGGTTAGTTGCACTGCTGAATTAACGGCTGAACGAGTTGATGCGGTTCCTGCTGTTTTCAGTAAAATTCATTTGCATTTTATTGTGAGTGGACGCGATTTAAAATCTGCCGTGGTTGAACGTGCAGTAAAATTGTCAGCAGAAAAATACTGTTCTGCGGCAATCATGTTAGGAAACGCAGGGGTCGAAATGACCCATGATTTTGAAGTTATCGAGGTTTAAAAGCATTGAATACGAAATTACAATTACACGGTTTTAATAATTTAACAAAATCGCTCAGTTTTAACATTTATGATATTTGTTACGCACCTGCCCAGCAGCAACAAGCTTATATTGAATACATTGATGAAGCGTACAACGCAGATAAATTGACACAAATTCTTAAAAACGTGGCTGATATTATTGGCGCACAAGTGTTGAACATCGCTCGCCAAGACTATGACCCGCAAGGTGCAAGTGTCACGATGTTGATTTCAGAAGGCGATTCACCTCCACCTCCTAGCATGAATTCTCAATCGCCTGGTCCTTTAACGACCAATACCGTTTTAGCACATTTAGATAAAAGTCATATCACCGTTCACACTTATCCTGAAAGTCATCCTGATAACGGCATTAGTACGTTTCGTGCGGATATTGACGTTTCGACGTGTGGACGGATTTCACCGTTGAAAGCCTTAAATTATTTGATTCACAGTTTTGAATCTGATGTGGTGACGATGGATTATCGTGTGCGTGGTTTTACGCGCGATATTGAGGGCAAAAAACATTATATCGATCACAACATTACCTCGATTCAAGATTTCATTGCATTAGATACGCAAGAAAATTATCAAATGATTGACGTGAATGTCTATCAAGAAAACATTTTTCACACCAAAATGATGTTGAAAGAAACAGAATTGGAAAGTTATTTATTTGAAAAAGAATGTGATTTATCGGCTGACCAAAAAATCGAAATTGAGAAAAAAGTTCACAAAGAAGTGACAGAAATTTTTTACGGTCGAAATTACCGTCAAAATTACGATTGATATGAAAAACCGGTAGCGTTTCAAATTTGAACCGCTACCAAAAATCTTACGACTCCGCTTTTTGTTCGCGTGCCAGTAAATTTTGAACCGCTTCGCGTGGATCTAATCCTTCATAAAGCACTTTGTAGGTTTGTTCGGTGATTGGCATTTCAATTCCGAATTTTTGCGCTAATAAATAGGTTTGTTTTGCCGCTGAAACGCCTTCAATTTCTTGTCCGATTTCGGCTTTCGCTTCGTCACAGGTTTTACCTTGACCCAACGCTAAACCGAATCGACGATTGCGCGATTGATTGTCGGTACAAGTCAAAAGTAAATCGCCCAAACCTGCTAAACCCATAAATGTATCAGGTTTGCCACCAAGTTGAATACCTAAACGCATAATTTCACTCATGCCGCGCGTAATCAACGCTGCTCGCGTATTTGCGCCAAAACCCAAACCGTCTGCAATGCCTGCTGCAATTGCCATGACATTTTTAATCGCGCCGCCTACTTCTACGCCGATTAAATCGTCGTTGGTGTAAGCGCGAAAACGGTCGCTATGTAAAATCGTTGCAAGTTGCGAAGCAAATTCTGGTTGCGTTGATGCAATCGCAATTGCCGTCGGTAAATCTGCCGCGACTTCTTTCGCAAAACTTGGTCCTGAAACTAAAGCCGCTGGCGTTTCTGGACTGAAAACTTCAGCCACAATTTCATGCAGCAAACCGCCATTTTCTTTGTTGAAACCTTTGGTTGCCCACGCGATTTTTACGTTTTCAGAAACGAGCGGTTTTAGCTTTTGCAACGTGTCTTTAAAGGCGTGAGAAGGCACCGACACCAAAATCAAATCACTAAATGCCGCGACTTCTGCTAAATCTGACGTGAGTTGCAAATTATCGTTAAACGGTAAATTTGGCAAATAGCGGTGATTTTCACGGTCGCGTTTTAAGTTTTCAATATGCTCAGGATTGTGTCCCCACAACAGAGTTTGGCAACCATTGCGAGCCGCCAACATAGCTAATGCCGTCCCCCAAGAACCTGCGCCAAGTACCGCTATTTTGTTTGTCATAATTCTTTAGTTTATAGATTCTGAACTTGGCGCATTGCCTTCTTGCTGGGCTTGTGCGTGTTGAGCATAAAGCGCATCAAAATTAACAGGTGTTAAAATGAATTGTGGAAAACCGCCTTTTGCGACTAAGTCAGAAACGACTTCGCGTGCGTAAGGGAATAAAATGTTGGGGCAGAAACTGCCAACCATACCGCCCATTTCTTGTTCTGAAAAGCCACTTAAAACGAAAATGCCAGCTTGTGTAACTTCCACTAAATATGCGACTAATTCGCCACTTTTAACCGTAATCGTTAATTTGATTGCGACTTCAGCTAAATTTTCGTCCAATTGTTGAACGTTTGTGGCTAAGTTAAATTCAACATTAGGTTCCCATTTTTCAACGAAAATTTGTGGTGAATTCGGTGTTTCAAATGAAATGTCTTTAGTATAAATTTTTTGAATTGCGAATTGTTTTTCTTGTTCAGCCATGATTTTTCTCTCTATTGAAGTAAGTTAAAAGTTTAAGTTAAGATTTGGCCAGCTTATTTTTGCTGGTAATTTTAATCGGCAATTTGTATTCGTCTTGCCACGCGTCCATACCACCCGTCAAAACTACCACGTTTTCAAAACCTGATTTCGTCAATAATTTTGCTGCTGCCGCCGCACGAGTGCCTGTTTGGCACGTCACTAACAACAGATTTTTTTGATATTTTTTCAAACTTGGCAATTGCTCCGCTAATTTACTGAGTGGCGCATTGACTGCATTTTCAATGTGTCCTTGAATAAAGTCAGGGGCTTCGCGGACATCAATTACAACCGTTTTTTCATCATCAATTTTCGGTACCGCTAACAATGGCGAAATTGAATCAAAACGTTTAAACGCGGTATCAAAAAATTCTTGGATAAGTAAAAACACCACTATTCCCATTGCAAGAGACAAAATATAGTGATTTAAAATAAATTCGAGGTAACGATCCATAAATGAAGTAGATTCTGTAAAGTGACTAAAAGATGGGCAAAATCATACCTTATTTTCCGTGGTTGTGGTTATTTCAACAAAAAACGCTGTATTTTTATTAGACTATTGCGAATCGAAACGTTGATAATGTAACGAGAAATAATCGTATATTAAAAATTTATTTGGAGTCACAAAAAAATGATGATTTACATCAATGGCGATGGACGCGAAATTGCTGAAAATTCCACCGTTGCAAACGTAGTTGCTGAATTAGAATTAACACATAAAAAAATTGCACTTGAATTAAATGAAGACATTTTACCGTTTCAAAATTTTGCGACACAAATTTTGAAGGCGGGCGACAAATTAGAAATTGTTCACGCGATTGGCGGCGGACAAGGCGATTCGTTTTTAATTGCAGGTAAATCGTATCAATCACGCTTGCTTGTCGGCACAGGAAAATATAAAGATTTGGAAGAAACACGCTTGGCAATTGAAGCGAGTGGCGCGGAGATTGTGACCGTTGCGATTCGTCGCACGAATATCGGACAAAATGTTGGTGAACCTAATTTACTTGACGTGATTTCGCCTGATAAATACACAATTTTGCCAAACACCGCAGGTTGTTACACGGCTGAAGAAGCTGTGCGAACGTGTCGTTTAGCGCGTGAATTATTGGGCGGACATAATTTGGTGAAACTTGAAGTGTTAGCCGATCAAAAAACGCTTTTTCCCAATGTTGTTGAAACCTATATTGCCGCTGAAATCCTGGTACGCGAAGGCTTTGAAGTCATGGTTTATACTAATGACGATCCGATTGCGGCGAAACGATTGGAAGAAATGGGCTGTGTTGCCGTCATGCCATTAGCTGCCCCGATTGGTTCAGGTTTAGGTATTCGTAATCCATACAACATTTTGACGATTGTTGAAAATGCCAACGTCCCGATTTTAGTTGATGCGGGCGTTGGTACTGCATCTGACGCGGCATTAGCAATGGAATTAGGTTGCGCGGGCGTTCTGATGAATACGGCAATTGCGGAAGCGAAAAATCCCATTTTAATGGCTTCGGCGATGCGAAAAGGCATTCAAGCAGGACGCGAAGCCTTTTTAGCAGGTCGAATGCCGCGTAAACGTTTTGCATCCGCTTCATCACCCATTGACGGTTTATTTTTCTAACATTGTGAATCTGACAATTTGCCCGTGTGGCTCAAATCTAAATTATGCTGAATGTTGCGAACCGTTTCACAACGGTTCGCAAATCGCACCGACAGCGGAAACGTTGATGCGTTCGCGTTACAGCGCGTATGTTTTGCAAAATGCGGATTATTTATTGGCGACGTGGCATAAAAATACGCGCCCAAAACAACTCGCTTTTTCGCAAGAAAATGTAATTTGGCAACGTTTGGATATTTTGAACACCAAAAAAGGCGGTGTAAAAGATGAAAAAGGGCGCGTCGAATTTTCGGCATTTTATGTTGAAAATGCTGAAAATCGCGTGATGCACGAAGTTAGCCGTTTCAAAAAAATAACGGGATATTGGTTTTATGTCGATGGTGTTTTGGATTAACCGTCTGGTTTTATTTGTTATTTTGGCAACATTTTTTAATTTTGGACACGCTAACGAATATAAAACCCGCGTGAAACAGGTTGAAACCGTTTTGCAAAATACCGAATATATTTTAGCCGCTGATTTGGATTATCATCTCAGCGAACAAGCCAACGAAGCCTTACA
>CANKON010000016.1 GCA_947484105.1 Methylococcaceae bacterium
AACGGGCGCAGGTCAACATGGCGTTGCAACGGCAACTGTGGCGGCGCGTCTAGGCTTAGAATGCGTGATTTATATGGGTGCAGTCGATGTGGCGCGTCAATCACTCAACGTTTATCGCATGAAATTACTCGGCGCGACGGTGGTTGCGGTTGAATCAGGTTCAAAAACCTTGAAAGATGCCTTGAATGAAGCCTTGCGCGATTGGGTTACAAACATTGACGATACGTTTTACATTATTGGAACGGTTGCAGGTCCTCATCCGTATCCAGCAATGGTGCGTGATTTCCAAGCGATTTTAGGTCGTGAAGCCAAACAACAATGTTTAACGCAAGCTGGAAAATTACCGAATGCGTTAGTCGCGTGTGTTGGCGGCGGTTCAAATGCAATGGGGCTTTTCTATCCGTTTATTGACGATGCGGACGTGAAAATGATTGGCGTTGAAGCAGCTGGCGATGGCATTGAAACAGGTCGTCATTCTGCGCCACTTTGTGCGGGTAGACCAGGTGTGTTGCATGGAAATCGTACTTATTTAATGTCTGATGATGACGGTGAAATTATCGAAACGCATTCCATTTCAGCTGGTTTAGATTATCCAGGCGTTGGACCTGAACACGCTTGGCTGAAAGATTCGGGTCGCGCTCAATATGTGAATATCACGGACGATGAAGCACTTGGCGGTTTTTACGCATTGACACGAATGGAAGGCATTATTCCTGCGTTAGAATCCAGTCACGCGATGGCGTATGTGATGAAACTCGCGCCAACTATGAAATCAGACGAAATTTTAATCGTGAATTTATCGGGTCGTGGCGACAAAGATATGCAAACTATGGCAAAAAGAGAAGGAATTGAACTATGAGCCGATTAGCTGGATTATTTGCCGAATTGGCAGAAAAAAACCGTAAAGCGTTAATTCCATTCGTCACCGCTGGCGACCCAAATCCTGAATTTACCGTGCCTTTAATGCACGCAATGGTTGGTGCTGGTGTTGATATTATTGAACTCGGCGTGCCATTTTCTGACCCAATGGCAGATGGTCCTGTGATTCAACGTGCAAGTGAACGTGCTTTAGCACATCATCAAAGTTTGCGTACAACGTTGGCGATTGCAACAGAATTTCGCAAAACCAATGGTCACACACCGATTGTCATCATGGGCTATTTAAATCCCGTTGAAATCATGGGTTATGAAAAATTCGCTGATGCTGTGCAAGCGGCAGGTGTGGACGGTGTTTTAACGGTTGATTTACCACCCGAAGAAGCCGCCGAGTGTGCAGAATTGTTAAAAGCACGCGGCGTTGACCCAATTTTCTTGCTTGCACCAAATAGCACACCTGAGCGCGTCAAAATTATGGATGCAATTGGCTCTGGTTATATTTATTACGTTTCGCTCAAAGGCGTAACAGGTGCAGGGCATTTGAATTCGACAGAAGTGGAAACCAAATTGGCTGAAATTCGCGCCAATACAAAATTGCCGCTTGCAGTCGGTTTTGGTGTGAAAGATGCCGAAACTGCAAAAATTATCGGAAATTTAGGCGACGGCGTTGTGGTTGGAAGTGCGTTAATCAGCCAAATCGAAGCGAATTTGCACAGTCCCGCGCAAGCAAAACAAGCAATTATTGAATTATTAACTTCAATGCGTCAGGCAATGGATAACTAAACATGAGTTGGTTTGAAAAATTACGTCCGTCGATTATCAAAACGGAAACGGGCAAAAAAACGACAGTTCCCGAAGGACTTTGGGCAAAATGCCCTAGCTGTAACGCAATTTTGTACAATTCTGAATTGGAAAAAAACGGTAGCGTTTGTCCAAAATGTGACCATCACATGCGGATTTCAGCGCGTATGCGTTTAGATTTATTTTTGGATGAAAACGGACGCGAAGAAATTGGTAAAAATGTCAAACCTGTCGATCCGTTGAAATTCAAAGACAGCAAAAAATACAAAGACCGCGTCACGCAAGCACAAAAACAAACCAAAGAAAATGACGCTTTAATCGTGATGAAAGGCGAATTGCACGGACAGCCGATTGTGGCGGCGGCGTTTGATTTTGCTTTTATGGGCGGATCGATGGGTTCAGTTGTCGGCGAAAAATTCGTGCGTGGTGTAAATGCCAGTTTAGAAAACGGCGCACCATTTATCGTTTTCACGGCAAGTGGTGGCGCGAGAATGCAAGAATCGTTGTTTTCACTTTTCCAAATGGCAAAGACCAGCGCGGCTTTAACGAAACTTTCAGAACGCGGAATTCCGTACATTTCGTTTATGACCGACCCAACGATGGGCGGCGTATCGGCAAGTTTAGCGATGCTAGGCGATTTGAATGTCGCCGAACCCAATGCGTTAATTGGTTTCGCAGGACCTAGAGTTATTGAACAAACCGTACGCGAAAAATTACCCGAAGGTTTCCAACGTAGCGAATTTTTACAAGAACACGGCGCAATCGACATGATTATTCATCGTCGTGATATTCGTCAAAAAATCGCTAGCATTTTGGGAATGCTTACCGCAAATCATGGCGTTTCGATGCCTGATATTGAGATCGACGATTTGTGCGTTGATGCTGAAGACGCGGGTTAGTTTAAATGAACCGTTTTCACTCCTTGCAGGATTGGCTAACGTGGCAAGAAAGTTTGCATCCACTGCCAATTGATTTGGGTTTAGAACGGGTGAAGCGCGTGTTTGAAAGGCTGTTGCCCAATTATAAAACGCAAAAACCACCCACGATTACGGTCGCGGGAACAAATGGCAAAGGTTCAACCGTTGCATATTTGCAAGAATTTTATTTTGCGGCGGGACATAAAGTGGGGGCGTACACATCGCCACATATTTTACGCTACAACGAACGCATTAAAATTAACGGTAAATCGGTTTCTGACGAGTTGATTTGTGCCGCATTTGAAGAAATTGATAAAGCGCGTGGCGATATTTCACTAAGTTATTTTGAATTTAGTACGCTTGCAGCGTTACTGATTTTTTTGCAAGAAAGCGTCGCGATTCAAATTTTAGAAGTGGGTTTAGGCGGGCGTTTGGATGCGGTGAATATCGTCGATACGGATATTGCGATTGTGACGAGTATTGCAATTGACCATATTGAATATCTTGGCAAAACGCGCGACGCAATAGGGTTAGAAAAAGCAGGCGTTTTTCGTGCGAATACGCCTGCGATTATCAGCGATTTACGTCCTCCCGTGTCGTTACTTAATTACGCTTACGAAAAAAATGTGTTGTTGTTGCAACTTGGAAAAACGTTTTTTTACGAAAAACACGGCGAAACCTGGACGTGGCAAGGTTTGTCGCAATCTATTTTAGATTTGCCTAATCCTGCGTTGAAAGGAAATCACCAATTTCGTAATGCGTCGGCGGCGATTTTTGCCACGCAATGTTTAGCCAACGATTTGCCTGTCAGCGACACTTCGCTAAAAATGGGGCTAAAAAATGTGAAATTGTCAGGGCGTTTTCAATTGGTTGATGGCGAAATTCCCGTACTTTTAGACGTTGGACACAATCCACAGGCCGTGCAAACACTGGTGGATTATTTAAGCGAAAACTTTGCAAATCACCGCATTCACGCGATTTTTTCGATGATGAAAGACAAAGATATTTCAGGTGTTCTGGAATTGATGAAACCTGTTGTTTCGGATTGGTTTTTCGCGCCTCTGCCCCAAAATCCGCGTGCTGTTTCCGAAGAAAAAATGCGTGAATTATTTTTACAATGTGACATTTCTAACACGAATTTTGGTTTTTCAAATTTTGCCCAAGCTTTTTTAGCGGCTAAAAATAACGCGAAAAGTGGTGATTTAATTTTAGTCTTTGGGTCGTTTTTTTTAGTATCAGATTGCTGTGCAAATTTAAAAATAGGTGAATAAATGAATTTCGATCATGAATTAAAACAACGTCTTATTGGCGCATTAGTTGTCACGATTTTGTCGGCAATTTTTATTCCGATGCTTTTTGACGACCCCGTTGAAGAAGAAGGACAAGCGGTGACAACGCTCGCGTTGCCTTCTGAAAATCAATTTGTAGAAGAACCTGCTGTTAAAGCTCCCGAAACATCTGAGCAAGTGCTAGAAATTCCAAAACAGCCCCAAGTTGAAGTTGCCGCACTCGCGCCTTCGACAACGCCTGTAGCGAAAAATACATTGCGTCCTGACGAAATGGAAGACACGCTTGCTGCGCCAAAATTACAGCCAAAGCCTGCACCGCTTAAACCACCCAAAGTTGAAAAAACAATCGCGTATTCCGAAACGACAAATTACGGCGTAAAACCGCCTGAAGAAATTGACGATGAACCGCCAATGAAGCCGAAAGCGGAAATTAAAAAAGCAGGCGATAAAAATGAAGACGCGCTGTTGAAACAAATTCGTGCCGCAAAATTACTCGACGATACACCTGCCGCGAAAATGTCTGCGCCTGTTGATGTCAATGTTGCCGACGTGAAAAAAATTCTCGCACCAGAGCAACCCAAAAAAGCAGGTCGTTGGTTTATTCAACTGGCAAGTTTGACCAATAAAGCCAAAGCCGAAGGCTTGCAAGAAGGTTTAAAATCACAAGGTTTGCCTGTAACACTTTCACAAATTCAAAATGACAAAGGCACATTTTACCGTTTGCGCGTCGGTCCTGAACTTGACGGCAAACGCGCAGCGGCAATGAAAAAGAAAATGGACGATCAAGGTATTAATTCGATTTTAGTTTCTGAATAAGCTCGTGATTCCGCTCGTTACAAAACCGTTTATTTGGATTGATTACAGTATCGTCACGTTGATTTGCGTGACAATGACAATCGGCACACTACGCGGTTTTAGCAAAGAAATTATGGTCTTACTACTTTGGGTAATTGGCGTTTGGGTGAGTTTGCATTTTTCAGAAAATTTTTCGACGATGTTGCAAAATTTCATTTCACCTTCTAAAAAACGCATTGCTGTCACGTTTATCAGTTTATTAGTCGCCACCATTTTGGTAGGCAGTTTTATTCAAAACTTGCTCCTCACGCGTTTCAAACAAACTTACCAGCACACTGCTTTCATGGAAGGCTTTGGTGGGTTGATTTGTGGAACGTTTCAAGGTGTTCTCATTACGACGATTGTCGTTTTTCTCGCTGGACTTTCAAGTGTGCCAACAAATTCATGGTGGCATGAATCCAGTTTATTATCCTATTTTCAAATTTTAGCTATTTGGCTACGCGATCACGTCGTGGCACAAATGGCGAATGTTGTTTATCGTTAAAACTTCCAACTCAGGTGAAAAAATAATGTGTGGTATTGTTGCTATCGTTTCCCATCAAGCTGTAAATCAAGATTTGTATGACGCGCTAACCGTTTTGCAACATCGCGGACAAGACGCGGCGGGAATTGTAACGTGTGAAAATGGGCGTTTGCATTTACGCAAAGACAATGGATTGACGCGCGACGTTTTTACCAATGATCAAATGTTGCGGTTGCGTGGAAATATGGGCATCGCACACGTTCGTTATCCCACCGCTGGTTGTACCAGTTCTGCCGAAGCGCAACCGTTTTATGTGAATTCACCATTCGGATTAACGCTCGCTCACAACGGCAATTTAACCAATACAGCCGAACTAAAAAAAGCGTTATTTGACGAAGATCAACGCCACATCAATACCGATTCCGATTCAGAAGTTTTACTTAATGTTTTCGCCCATGAGTTGCAAACTTTACACAAATCTGAACTTGCTGTGAGCGACATTTTTAACGCCGTAAAAGGCGTGCATCGTCGTTGTCGTGGCGCTTACGCGGTAGTCATTATGATTGCAGGTGTTGGGATTTTAGGTTTTCGTGACCCCAACGGGATTCGCCCCGCTGTGTTTGGTGAACGTAAAACTGACGAAGGACGTGAATTTATGATTGCTTCCGAAAGTGTCGCACTCGATGTGTTAGGTTTTGACGTAACGCGCGATATTGCGCCAGGTGAAGCGATTTTCATTGAACAATCAGGCAAATTACACACACAACAATGCGCTGAAAAAGTTGACCATTGCCCGTGCATTTTTGAATACGTTTATTTTGCGCGACCTGATTCGATTATCGACAACATTTCTGTTTATAAAGCGCGTTTGCGAATGGGTGAAAAGCTTGCCGCAAAAGTGCAGCGCGAATGGGCAGATCACGACATCGATGTCGTTATTCCCATTCCCGACACCAGCCGCACCGCCGCCATGCAAATGGCAAATAAATTAAGCGTGAAATTTAGTGAGGGCTTTATGAAAAATCGCTACATTGGACGTACATTTATTATGCCTGGACAAAAATTGCGCGAAAAATCCGTACGTCAAAAACTCAACGCGATTGATTTAGAATTCAAAGGTAAAAACGTGCTGCTAGTTGATGATTCTATTGTACGTGGAACAACGTCCGCGCAAATTATTCAAATGGCACGCGATGCAGGTGCGAAAAAAGTTTATTTTGCTTCTGCTGCACCGCCAGTTCGTTACCCAAATGTGTACGGAATTGATATGCCTGCGGCAAATGAGTTAATAGCTCACGGTCGCACGGAAGATGAAGTTTGCGCTGAAATTGGCGCGGATAAATTGATTTATCAAGAACTTGACGATTTAATCGCGGCGGTTCAAAAAGGCAATCCTGACATTTTACATTTTGACACATCATGTTTTAGTCACGAATACATCACAGGTGATATTGATGATGCGTATTTAGAACGCATTGAAGCCTTGCGAAATGATGGCGCACAAACGCAATCAAATGCAGCAAATTTTATTATCGAAATGCAAAATTGTGGCTGATTAAAATTAAGATATAGACGTGTGTGCCGATATTGGAGGGAATTGTAAAAAAGACGGCGCGAAATTTGCTGTTAATTCTGGTACGACATTTTAAATTTTGGCTTTAACGCACACGCTTAGTGGAACTTTTATGAAACTCAACACGCCCGTAACGAATAAAGAACTTGTGATGACGAAAGGTAGCATTCTCGTCACGCGCACCGATTTACAAGGAAAAATCACTTACGCAAACGATGATTTTTTAAAAATCAGCGGCTATAGTAGGGATGAGGTAATTGGTAAAGATCACAACATTATTCGTCATCCTGATATGTCGCCTGAATTGTTTGAAGATTTATGGAAATCAATTAAAGCGATGCGTCCCTGGGCGGGAGTGATTAAAAATCGTGCTAAAAATGGTGATTTTTATTGGGTTCACGCTAACGTTGTGCCGCAATTTGAACAAGGTAAATTAGTCGGTTTTATGTCGGTGCGTTACGCGCCGAAAAAAGCAGAATTGGCGGAAGGAATTGCGCTTTATGAGGCACTGCGAAATAAAACCTCGACGCTAAGTCCAACAGGGGTGAAAGCCTTTTTAAAATCAATTGTTGAAATGTCACTTTGGAAAAAAACGGCAATTTCATTGTTTGCTTTTTCAATTCCTACGGCAACAGTCAGTTATCAATTATTTCTTTCGGAAAGCTATTTAGAGTTAGCCGTAATTGCAGGATTTGCAACGATTGGGGCGGCAATTAACGTCGGTACAATTCGTGAATTAAGCAACACATTAGATAAAAGTGTTGGTATTTTTTATCGGCTCGCTGCTAAAGGATTTGGTAATCAATTTGATTTAAAAAAAGAAGGCGTTGTTGGTGATTTTTATCGTGGCTTATTCTCGATGGACATCAGTTTAAGTTTGGATATTGCCCAGTCAAAACAAATTACAGCCGAGGCACTACGAATTAACAGCGCGTTGAATAACGTGCATTCTGCAGTGATGGTTGCAGATAATAATTTTGAAATTATTTATATAAATCAGGCAGTTACGGATCTATTTCAAAAGGCTGAAGTGGGTATTAAAAAACAGCTTCCTAATTTTGATGCAACAAAAATTCTGGGTTCAAGCATTGATTTATTCCATGTTAATCCCGCAAAACAACGTGAAATTCTGAAAAATTTGACTGATTATCATATGACTGAATTAGTGATTGGTGGGCATTATATGACCGTGATTGCAAATCCTGTTTTGGATAAAAATGGTGAAAAAATTGGCTATGTTGCGGAATGGCTCGATAGAACAGATGAAGTTAACGCCCTTCAGGAAATCACCAGTATTGTACAAGCGGCGGCGAATGGTAATTTTGAATCGCGAATTCATGAATCTAATCGTTCAGGCTTTATTTTAGAATTAGTCCATAATATCAATAAATTACTTGAAACCAGTTCTGTTGGTTTGAATGAAGTGGGACGTATTTTAGACGCGCTGTCACACGGTGATTTGACCAAAACAATGGATGGTGAATATCAAGGGATGTTTGGGCAATTGAAAGACGACGCGAATTCGACGGTTGAAAAATTGCGTGATGTACTTGAAGAAATTCAAAGTGCCACGACGACAATTAATACCAGCGCGAAAGAAATTGCGTCAGGAAATAATGACTTATCGCATCGAACTGAGAAACAAGCCGCCAGTTTAGAAGAAACGGCTGCAAGCATGAACGAATTAACTTCAACCGTTCAGCACAATAGCGAAAATGCAGGTCATGCCAATGAATTAGCGGTGGGGGCATCTAATATCGCTAGCAAAGGGGTTGTCGTGGTCGGACAAGTTGTGAACACCATGGAAGCGATTAACGAATCGTCGCGCAAAATTGTTGACATTATTTCAGTGATTGACAGCATTGCCTTTCAAACCAACATTTTAGCGTTAAACGCCGCCGTTGAAGCGGCACGTGCGGGTGATCAAGGGCGTGGTTTTGCAGTCGTTGCGACAGAAGTTCGGAGTCTAGCACAGCGTGCCGCCGCTGCCGCGGGTGAAATTAAAGGTTTAATTGGCGATTCTGTTGAAAAAGTCGAAGATGGCACGCGATTGGTTGCGAATGCGGGACGAACAATGGAAGAAATTGTGAGTGCAATTCGCGGTGTGACGACCATTATGTCCGAAATCAGTTCTGCCTCCGCTGAACAAACGACAGGCATTGAGCAAGTCAACAAAGCTATTGGACAAATGGATGACGTAACGCAACAAAACGCGGCATTAGTTGAACAAGCCGCCGCTGCCGCAGAAACCCTCGAAGATCAAGCGCGTAGTTTGGTGAATACGGTTAAATACTTTAATTTGTAACCCCATTTTTGCCATGAATTAAAAACCTACCCGACGCGAGGACGGTAGGTTTTTTTGTAATTAGGGATAATTAAAAATGAAAACAAGTTGGCAAACTCAAATGCAAAATGCGTTCACCGATTTTCAAACGTTGTGTGATTATTTACAGCTTTCGATTGATGATTTGAATCTGTCTAATGACGCGGCAAAATCATTTCCGTTGCGTGTTCCCGTTGCGTTTGCAGCGAGAATTGAAAAATCAAATCCGAACGATCCGTTATTACGTCAAATTTTGCCGATTGGTGACGAATTAAAAAATTACGATGGTTTTAGTGATGACCCTGTTGGAGATTTAAACGCTGTTAAACAAACAGGTTTGCTACATAAATATCACGGGCGCGTGTTGTTAATTAACACAGGAGCTTGTGCGATTCATTGCCGTTATTGTTTTCGGCGCAATTTTCCTTATGCCGATTTACAACTCAATAAACAGCAAGAAATGGATGTTATTCACGCTATTCAAAACGATTCCAGTATTCAAGAAGTGATTTTAAGCGGCGGTGATCCCTTGATTTTAAATGATGAACGCTTGGCGCGATTATTTGACGAATTTGCCAAAATTTCGACGTTAAAACGGATTCGGATTCATACCCGTTTGCCGATTGTCTTACCTGACAGAATAACTGACGAATTACTGACAATTTTAAAAAATAGTCCAAAAAAAATTATCGTGGTCGTGCATTCCAATCATCCTAATGAAATTGATGAAAACGTGGCGAAGGCGTGTCAGCGTTTGAAATCCGCTAATGTCACATTATTAAATCAATCGGTTTTGTTGCAAGGTGTTAACGATAATGTCACGGCATTATGTGAATTGAGCGAGCGATTATTTGAAATTGGTGTGTTGCCGTATTATTTGCATTTCTTGGATAAAGCGAACGGAACAGGACATTTTCAAGTGTCAGAAAAACAGGCATTAGCGTTATTAAACGCCTTTCAAAATCGGTTGCCAGGTTATTTAGTCCCCAAATTGGTGACTGAACAGTCAGGTGAATTAGCGAAACAGTATTTAAAATAGGAAAACTCATTTGCAAATCCTCGCAGCTAAACAACTCGCCGATTTTTTCACGCAACTCGAAATTGAAAAGCGCGTGTCGATTCATACGTTAACAAATTACCAACGTGATTTGCGGCAATTAACCGATTTTTGCACGAAACAACAATTTGAAAATTGGTCAGAATTACAAACCAATGACATTCGCCAACACGTTGCAAATCGGCATCGGCAAGGTTTAAGCAGTGCGAGTTTGCAGCGCGAATTGTCTGCAATGCGAACGTTTTATGATTATTTGTTGAAAAATAATTTTGCGACGTTGAATCCCGCGAAATATGTCAAAGCCCCCAAAGCAATTCGGAAATTACCCAAAACCTTAGACGTTGATCAAATTAGCGGATTGCTGGAAGCGGGAACGGATTCGGTTTTAGAGGTGCGCGACGTGGCGATGTTTGAATTATTTTATTCGTCGGGTTTGCGATTGAGTGAATTGGTCGATTTGAATTTACAGGATTTAGATTTAAGTGATAAATCGTTGCGCGTTCAATCGGGGAAGGGCGGAAAAGCGCGGATTTTGCCTATTGGCAGCAAAGCGATTTTAGCAATTAAAAATTGGTTAAAACATCGCGTTGCGCGAAAAGAAACGGAGAAAGCGGTTTTTTTATCTAAAAATGGCGACCGACTTTGCCAGCGTAGCGTTCAATTGCGTTTGGAAAAATGGTGCATCAAAAAAGGCATTCCGCAACACGTTCATCCCCACGCATTGCGGCATTCTTTCGCCAGTCATTTGTTGCAATCGAGTCAAGATTTACGCGCTGTGCAAGAATTACTCGGTCACGAAAATATCAACACGACACAAATCTACACGCATTTGGATTTTCAACATTTAGCCGACGTTTATGACAACGCGCATCCTAGAGCGAAAAAGCGTGAACTCAAATAGCGTTTAACGCTTCGCCCTGAAACACAATTCCCGTCCAACCGTGTTGCATAAATTGTCGAATGTTTTGATGGTCGGTTGCGCTGGGATTTTCCAACACATCAACACGATAATAATCGCCAAATAACGACAACGTTTGCGCCTCGGTTAAAGCATTTAATTTTGCAAACGCAAAGATTTTGCACGAACCTTCATTTTGCCCCGCCGCATTTTCAACCGAACCATTTTGAAATGCCGTGGGTTGATAAGCGTAATTTTCAGAAATGACAGCAATGGTTTCTGCAAAATCGACAGGAATTTCAGTTTTAATTTTTGTTAAAAAATCGTTCAAACTCATCGTAATAAACTCGAAATTGTTTTGAAATCGGGGTGATTCGCGTCGCGCAACCACTCAAATAAAACGGATTCATAATTGGTAATAATCGCGTGTTGCGCTTGCAAACGCTGTAACGCATAAAATTTATTTTCCGCTTTCCGCGCACAAATCGCATCTTCTACAACGTGAACTTGATAACCGAGTGCAATTAAATCTAACGCCGTTTGCAAAATACAAACGTGTGCTTCTTGCCCAACTAAAATCACTTGTTTGCGTTTGGTATTTTCCATTGCAGGCATAAAACCACTTGCTCCGACGCATGAAAAAGCTGTTTTTTCAAAAATGGGAGCATGATTTGGCAATGCTTCCTGTACCGATTTTTCAGTTTGACCTAAACCTTGTGGATATTGTTCGGTTGCCAAGATAGGAATTGCTAAATTTGTCGCCGCCTCTAAAAGACTAATGGTGTTTTCGTGCATCGCTTCTGCGTCTTTTTCAGGCATTACGGCAGACAATTTGCCTTGCATATCAACAATAACCAGCACGGAATCTAAACTTTTTAAAAGGGTAGGGTGTGTATTCATGGAAAATTCATCCAACTAATCGTTATAAAATGGAAAAATTAGCATAACGTAAAACACCCTAAACAAAAAACCTCAAATACATTTTTATGACTAAATTTTCTGTATTAAAACACCACAATTTTACTTTTTTCGTTATCGCTCGATTTCTTTCTACGATTGCGGTTCAAATTCAAAGCGTTGCGGTGGGTTGGCAAATTTATCAACAAACGGGAAAAACACTCGATTTAGGCTTAATTGGTTTAGCGCAATTTTTACCGTTTGCAATGTTGATTCTAATTGCAGGGCATTTTGCGGATCAATGGAATCGTCGTTGGATTGTGTTGAGTTGTTTCTTTATCGAATTAGTGTGTGGTTTATTGCTGTTACTTTTTGCGCGAGAAAATTTGCATTCTGTGTTACCAATTTTTGCAGTAATGGCGTTATACGGCGCAGCGCGAGCGTTTATGATGCCCGCCAGTCAAGCCATTTTGGTGAATTTAGTACCGAGTGAAAATCTAGCAAGCGCGATTGCGCTAAATTCGTCGCTTTATCATATTGCCGTGATTGCCGCGCCTCCGCTGGGCGGCGCATTGTATTTGTTTGGCACAGAAACGGTTTATAGCGTGGTGACGGTTTTACTGTCGATTG
>CANKON010000017.1 GCA_947484105.1 Methylococcaceae bacterium
AAACGACAAATCTAAAAGCCATTGCACATGAAATTAAAGGTTCAAGCACAAACATTGGCGCGATAGTTTTGGGCTTATTAGCAGAACAACTTGAACAAAGTGCCACGCAAGAAAATTGGGTAACTATTTCGATGTTAGCCACAAAAATTCAAAATGAACTCGATCGTGTCACACAATTTATTGAAAACAGAAAATAGGATTTTTTATGCCTCATGTACTAATTGTTGATGACAACGCGACCAATTTAACGTTATTTCGGCACTTGTTAAAAAAAATCGATGGTGTGGAATCGACAAGTTTTGATGATCCTTTAAAAGCCCTCGAATGGTGCCAATCAAATGAACCTGATTTGGTTTTACTTGATTACATGATGCCTGAAATGGACGGTTTAGAATTCATTGAGCATTTTCGTAAAATTGAACGCTACAAAGATATTCCGATTGTCGTTATCACCGCTGATACGGAAAATGAAATTCGGCATCGTGCGTTAAATTTAGGCGCACACGATTTCTTGAATAAGCCGATTGATAAAGTCGAATTTTTAGCGCGTGTCCGAAATTTACTGGCATTGCGTGAAAGCCAAGTGGCATTGGCGAATCGGGCGGATTGGTTAGACAAAGAAGTTAAAAAAGCCACTGCTGAATTACGCTCACGCGAAAAAGAAATGGTGTTGCGGTTGGCAAAAGCGGCAGAACATCGTGACCCAGAAACGGGGCAGCATTTAATTCGCATGGCAAATTATTCACGTTTAATTGCCCGTGAATTAGGGTTATCTGAAGAACAACAAGAATTGGTTTTAGAAGCCGCCCCCATGCACGATATTGGAAAAATTGCCACGCCTGATGCCATTTTATTAAAGCAAGGCAAATTAACCACAGATGAATTCATCATCATGAAACAACACGCCATAACGGGCTATCAGATTTTAAGCGAAAGCACATCGCTTTTAATTCAAACCGCCGCGATTACCGCATTAAGTCATCACGAAAAATTTGACGGGACAGGTTATCCAAGTAGTTTGAAAGGTGAAGATATTCCTATTTATGGACGAATTGTTGCCGTTGCGGATGTATTTGATGCATTAACGTCAGCAAGACCTTATAAAAAAGCATGGACGCTCGAAGATGCGAGTCAATTTTTAAGAGATAACACAGGAACACATTTCGATCCAAAATGTGTTGAAGCCTTTTTTAAAGCCTGGGATGAGGCACTTTTAATTCGCGCACTTTATCAAGAAGATGACAGCATTAACGTCGATCAACTTTAAAAATTATGTTTTCTAATTCATCAGTGAAAATTTGCTTTAGTGCGGGGGAAAGTTCGGGCGATTCTCACGCCGCGAATCTCTATTTAGAACTTAAAAAACACCATTCAAAATTGAACGCAATTGGAATGGGTGGCGCGAAAATGTCAGAAGCAGGGATTTCACTTTGTTACGATTCGAGCCAAATTGCCGTCATTGGCGTGATTGAAGTCGTTAAACAGTATTTTGAAATCCGTCGCGCCCTTAAAAAAATGCAGGACTTGTTGCTCAACGAACGTCCCGATTTATTGATTTGTGTCGATTACAAAGAATTCAATTACCAATTAGCGAAATTTGCCAAAAAAAATGGCATTAAAGTGTTGTTTTATGTCAGTCCACAAGTGTGGGCGTGGCGTAAAAATCGGGTAAAAAAATACGGCGAAGTCATTGATATGATGGCGGTCATTTTTCCATTTGAAACGCCATATTATGAAGCCGAAAATGTTCCCGTGCGTTACGTCGGTCATCCATCTGTCGATAAAGTGGTTCCTAAATTCACAAAATCCGAAGCCTTAAAAAATTTCGCGTTAAATCCTGATACGCCAATTGTTGGGCTGGTTGCTGGCAGTCGCCCCAATGAAATTAAGCGGTTGTTGCCCGTCATGCTTGAAGCCGCGCAAAAATTAAAAAATGATTTTCCAACTATACAATTCATTTTGCCACAAGCTGATTCGTTACCCGATTCATTGATTCACAATTATTTAAATCGCACCAACGTAAATGTGACTGTAATTAAAAATCAGCCTTACGACGTAATGCAATGTTGCAATGCAATTATGACCTGTTCAGGAACCGCAACGTTAGAAATTGCATTACTTGGCATTCCGATGGTGATTTGTTATCGGTTGAATTACCTGACTTATTTTCTGGGACGAATGCTGATAAAAACACGTTTTATTGGTTTGCCAAATATCATTTTTGGAGAAGTTGTTGTGCGTGAGTTAATTCAAAATGACGCAACAGCAGAAAATTTGGCAACTGAAATTAAACGCTTATTAACGGATTCCGAAGCAACACAAAACTGTCGTGCAGACTTAGAAATTGTGCGTGAAAAATTGGGATTGGGCGGCGGTATTCAAAATATGGCAATGTTAGTACAGGAAATGATAAAAATTTAAAAATGCGACATATCAAATATTTAAAGGCAAATTTCCGCCACTTTCCGCTATTACCGATTTATTCAACCAGCTTTCTTTATCTACTTTACTACGCTATTAGTTTTTTGTTGTTTGACGTTCAAATCTTTCTCGAAGCGATTCCGATTGATTTTTTAACGCAGCTGATTTTTGCTTATATTTTGTATGCACTGTCACGACGAGCGTGGAGTTTTACGATTCTGCACGCGCTAATTATGGGCATTTTGTACATTGGAAATCCGATAAAAATTGCGTTTTTCGGTGGACCTTTGATGCCAGATGATATTTTTTCGTTACGTTCATTAATGCTGATTTTGAACGGCTGGCAATTTATCGCACTGGCAATTGTTTTAGCGGCATTAGTCAGTTTGCTATTTTTCAATTTAACCGTTCGCCATTGGCAAAATTATGTGGGGGGTGTTTTTGCGAGTTTGTTGACACTCACAACGCTTTACCAACCGCAGTTAATTGTTAAGCCAATTGATACTTATATTGGCACAATGCCTTGGAATCAGCGGTCAAATTACGTTTGGCAAGGCGCAACGGTTCACACGCTGGTTGAAACGGCGCGATTTTTTCTGCTTGCTGACACCGCACCCGATATTGATGATGCCAAAGAAGCAGCAGAATTTTTGTTAAATCAACACACCAAACAAAACACCTTTGAAGATTTCACGCCGCGTAATGTACATTTAATTTTGATGGAATCGTTTTGGGACGTGAATAAATTAGTAAAAGTTAAATTTAATAAAAACCCGCTCGCAGATGATTTTCGCAAATTGTGGAAAAGTGCGGGTAATTCAACATCGATTGTGCCAGTGTTTGCGGGCATGACGGCAAATTCGGAATTTGAAGCTTTGTGCGGATTTCCAGTGACGAAAGACACGGTGAAATTTGAGCGGCAATTGATAAATGATGTGCCTTGTTTGCCACGTTTATTAGGCGATCATGGTTATAAAACGATTGCATCACATCCAAATACGCCCGTTTTTTGGAATCGCGTGAATGCGTATAAACGGGTTGGTTTTGAAACGTATTGGTCAGAAAACGATTTTGTGTTGGACGATATTAACCGCGAATTTCTAGGCGATAGTTCACTTTATCGTCAAGTGTTAGAAAAATTACCGTTAAATAATGGACAACCTGTTTTAGATTACATCGTGACGTATTTTGGACATTGGGATTATCCGCTTAATGAAAATCGCCCGACAAAAATTACTAGCAACACGCAAGTTGATGAAGTTAATGGTTACGCTAACACTATTTATTACAAATCACGCGAATTCATGGATTTTGTCAAAGAACTTCAAAAGCGTGATCCAGACGGAATCATTGTGGCATTTGGCGACCATTTACCGTTTTTGGGGGAAAATTTTGCAGGTTACGAAGAATCGAACGTTTTAGCCAATAATCGTAGTGAATTTTCCGACACAATGTTTCAATTTCACGTTAGTACGCCACTGATTGTGATTGATGGAAAACGCGGTGCTGTAAAAACAGGACGTTTACCACTTTATCAGGTACCGAAATTGATTTTAAATTTGCTACATTTTAATGAGCAAACGATTATGGATTATACGATTCCGCCCGAAGACAGACAGATTCGCCCGTTGGTGAATTTTCATTTTGACGAATTTAAGGATGGGCGAGTAAATATTTGCAAAGAACCACCCTATTCGCCTGAATGCCAAGAATCGTTGAAATGGGTTGATGCGGTAAAAATTGTTAGCAATGACTTGTTCATTGGTAAGCAAGCGACACGCCCACAGGCAAATTAAATTTCATGAAAACACTTTTTATTGGTGGCATAAAAAGCGGTAAATCTCGTTTAGCGGAACGTTATATTTTGGAAAAGTATCCCGCTGTTAAGCCGTATTATTTGGCAACGACGGAATTTTTTGATGACGAACTGCACGCGCGAATCACTCTTCATCAACAACAACGCGAAAATGCCTTTTTCACGATTGAAGAGCCGCTCAAATTACTTTCAACATTGCAAAATTGTGAATCGCCAGTGCTAATTGAATGCGTCACGATGTGGTTAAATAACGCGCTTTATCATCAGATTCCTGAAAAATTGATTTTGCAAGAATTGGAAACGATTATGCAATTGCCTAAGGAATTGGTTTTTGTTCATAACGAAGTCGGTTTGGCAATTATTCCCGATAATAAATTAGCACGACAATTTGTTGATTTATCAGGTAAAGCAGCACAGTTAATGGCGCGATATTGTGATGATGTTTTCTTGTGTAGCGCGGGCTTGAAGCTGAAAATGAAATGAACATTAATGGTTCAAATACTCAACATAAGTATAGCCATCAATGTAACGTAATTTATGAACAGAACCATAATCGACTTGAAATTGAAACGCATTTTTTAATGGTAACTGCAAAATAATCGCCAGCCACGCACGGATGACACCCGCATGAGTAACAATGAAAATCGTTTGCGTCGTTTGTGTTTGTAACATTTGCCAAAACGCGGCAACGCGCTCTACTAATTGTGAAAAACTTTCCCCATTTGGTGGCGCACAAGCAACAAAATTTTCTGTCCAATACGCTACTTCTTCAGTTGGCAAGTCATCAAATAAACGATTTTCCCAATCTCCAAAATCCAATTCTTGCAGCCGATTATCAATCAAAACTTGCGATGAAAAACACGTCGCGAGTTTGCGACAACGTTTCAGCGGACTACTGTAAATCATGCAACTATTTTCAAATTCGGGCAATTTCGTTTTGATTTTTTTAGCGCCTGCTAAAAAATCGTCGCCAATATCTAAATCTGTTCGTCCATAACAAAGCCCTGTTTGTGCGATGGTTTTGGTATGGCGGATTAAATAAATTTCCATATCGCACTCAACGATAAATAAAAAATTACTTCCGATATTTGCTGGCTTGCTCCCAAACAATCGCCTGTGTACCCGCCAATACGATGATAAAAATAACGTCCTAAAAAGAAATTTGCTAACAACAATGGAACAACAACCCATAAACAAATTGTAGGCAACAAAAGTAACGGTAACAGCCCTAAGAAAAGAGCAAATAATCCTTCTTTTTTGTTGAGTTTATAGGTTGCACCAATTATTTTGCTGTTGTGTTCTCGAGCGTAATCGTACTTAAACATTAAAGCCAGCGGAGCTAAACGATTCACACTTTGCCCTGCAAAAAAAACGACGGGAATCACGCTTGCGGACAATTCATTTAACGCGCTTATTTTCAATAAAAAAAGTAGCAATAATCCGATAAAACCAAAAACGCCACTGTGCGAATCTTTCATTATTTCTAAAATTCGCGTTTTATCAAATCCTCCACCAAACCCATCACACACATCAGCAAAACCATCTTCATGTAATGCGCCAGTCAGAAAAACGCTCACAATTAACGTCAGTAAAATTGCGCTATTTTGTGACCAAATTAAATGCGTTAGATAAAATGTTCCCGCTAAAAAAGCACCGACAACCCAACCAATCAAAGGTAAAAAAACACTCGCTTGTGGCAATTTTTTATAATTTAGATTTTGAGGACACGGAATTCGAGTATAAAAACTTAAAGCAACGAAAAAACGTTCCCTCATTTATCGCTAACTCCCGCGTCTTCAAAACTTGCCATTTCATTCAAAAAAATCATCGCCGATTGCAATAACGGATAAGCCAACGCAATTGCCGAACCTTCACCTAAGCGTAATTGCAAATCCAGTAACGGCTCAGCATTAAAATAATCGAGTAATGCGCGATGTCCCTGTTCATTTGAAACATGACTAAAAACACAATAATCGAGTACATGGGGTTGTAATTTGTAAGCCACTAACAACGCACTGCACGCAATAAAACCGTCTACCATAACCAGCATTTCTAATTCAGCCGCTTTGAGATAAGCACCCACCATCATGGCAATTTCAAAACCCCCAAACGTCGTTAATATCGCTAAAGGGTCATCATTGTTAGAATGTTGCTCTAAGGCTTGTTGCAAAACGTTAAATTTATGCTCAAGTTGCGCGTCATTCAAACCTGTTCCACGCCCCACACATTGCGACAAAGGAATTTGCGTTAAACCGTGCATCAACAACGCCGCAGCAGACGTGTTGCCAATGCCCATTTCTCCAAAACCAATACAATTGCAACCCTTTTTATATTCTTGCAACACAATTTCCGCGCCTTTTTCAAGTGCTTGCCTGCATTCAGCTGTTGTCATTGCTGGAACGTGTAAAAAATTCTTCGTTCCCTTCGCTATTTTGGCGCGAATCAAATGAGGATGTGGCTCCAAATCTGCGTTGACTCCCGCATCAACAATCCATAAATTCAAATTGTGTTGTTTTGCAAAAACACTAATCGCCGCGCCACCTGTTAAAAAATTCGCAATCATTTGTGTCGTGACGCAAGCAGGATAAGCACTCACGCCCTCTTCAACAATGCCATGATCCCCCGCAAAAATAATAATGCTGGCGTTATTTAAAACAGGTGAAAGCGTTTTTTGAATCAAACCAATCTGTAACGCCAAAGATTCCAGCCTTCCTAACGCGCCTAACGGTTTTGTTTTCTGGTTAATTTTTTGTTGTAACGGCAATTTGAGCATTTGTGAAATCGGTGCGACTGTAAAATTTGGTATCATGATTTTCCCCAAGTGTTTTCAAAAATAAAATCCGCAACGTCAGCTCGCGTCGCCCAACTTTCTTGTTCTAACATTGGTTTTTCGTAAAATTCTTTTACATAACCCAAACACAAAATTGCTAACGGTTTACTGTCAACAGGCATTTTTAACAAGGTTTTTAAGGCTTCGAGTTCAAACATCGACACCCAGCCAAGTCCTAACCCTTCGGCTCGCGCGGCAAGCCACATATTTTGAATCGCGCATGAAAGCGAGGCAATATCCATTTCAGGCAATGTGCGTCGCCCAAAAATATGTTTTTCACGCTGTTCACAAAGAGCCGCCACAATCACTTCACCGCATTCTAAGATGCCTTCAACTTTTAATTTCATAAATTCATCGTCTCGTTCACCCAAAGCTTGCGCGGTCAGAATCCGTTCTTGTTCAACGAGCGCGTAAATTTGTGCTTTTAATTCCTGTGAGCTAACTCGAATAAATCGCCACGGTTGCATAAACCCCACGCTTGGTGCGTGATGAGCGGCTTGAAATAGTCGATTAAGCACATCACTAGAAATCGATTTTGGTAAAAAATGGCGCATATCGCGGCGTTCGTAAATCGCTTTGTAAATCGCATTTTGTTCAGCCGTTGAAAAAGAATGTGTAGATTTTAGATTGGCTAAATTTGGAAATAACGCCTTCACGCCAAGCAGATTAAAATGAAAATAAAAATGCACATACGACGCAACGACGCTGCCATGTTGATAAATACCCTCACCTATTCGCTCATCGGGAGATTTGGCATTTGAAATCGGCGTAAGTGGCGTTTGGAACGTTGAATAATGAAATGTGTGACCGCGAAAAACCTGCTGATTGAACGTCACTTCTTGTAATCCAAGAGCCGATAATTTTTTTTGCATCGTCACAACGCCAGGCAAAATCCCGAGCATTTCATGTTCTACGCCGTTTGTGTCAATTAACGTTTCGCTCAAGTACAACATGCCACCACATTCCGCAAATAACGGTTTGTTTTGCTCAACATGATGTTTTAACGCGGCTCGCATGGGCTGATTTTCACTTAACGCGGTGGCGTGCAATTCTGGATAACCGCCAACTAAATACACTGCGTCCACGTCGGGCAATACGCTATCTTTTAACGGTGAAAAGAAATAAATTTTTGCGCCCAATTCTTGCAAACATTCCACATTTTTTTCATACAAAAAACAAAACGCTTCATCGCGTGCAATTGCAATTTTTTTACCTGCAAAATCGGTAAACATTTTCTGTTGTTGCGCGGTTGAGTAGAACGTCACGGATTCTGGCAATTCGCGCAAATCGGATTTTTCAATTTCATCGGCTAACAAATCCAATCTTTTTTCTAAATCAGAAAATTCGCTTGCCATTTGCAAACCCAAATGTCGCTCTGGGAAAGAAAAATTGTCATTACGCGCGATTGCTGCAACGCGAATCGATTTCGATACCGCAGAACGCACCAATTCAGCGTGATAAGGCGAGGCAACGCGATTAGCAACCGCATTTTTTAAAACTAATTCAGGGCAAAATGTGGCAAGTCCATGCAAAACGGCGGCAAAAGTTTGTGCCATTACACTGGCATCGATGACTGCGAGCAATGGCACACCAAATCGTTTCGCCAAATCCGCGCTGCTGGGTTTTCCATCAAACAAGCCCATTGCTCCTTCAATTAACAATAAATCAGAGTTTGCTGCCGCTTCATAAAGTAATTGTTGGCAATGCGTATCGCCCATCATCCATGTGTCTAAGTTATAAACAGCTCGCCCAGATGCCATTGAAAGAATTGTCGGATCGATAAAATCTGCGCCCGTTTTGAAACATCGAACACGCAACCCTTCGCGCGTGAAATAGCGAGCCAATGCTGCCGTAATCGAAGTTTTGCCATGACCCGAAGCGGGAGCAGTGATGAAAAGAGCAGGACATTTTGTAGTCATTATTGACAATTATTTGGGTTAAAAGTGATTTAAAGCAGCGATACTAAGGAATGTGAGAATGACCACATCAAGCCGCCAACGTAAGGTTAATGCTTTTTCAATTGTGGCGTGTGAAATCGGGTTAAGTGCATCGCCTAACGTAGGTTTGAGTTTTACTTTTCCGTGATAGTGCGCCGCGCCCCCAAGTGTAATGTTCAAACTGCCTGCTAACGCAGCAATTGGATAACCTGCATTTGGACTGTCTAATTTATGCCCGTCACGCCACAACATTTTCAAACTGTGTTTTTTATTCGGTAGCAAAATTGCGATTAAGATCGCTGTCAAACGTGCGGGAATATAATTTGCCCAATCGTCTAAACGCGCAGCGATTTTTCCAAATTTTTCATAACGCACCGTGCGATAACCAATCATGGAATCCAATGTGTTGATTGCTTTGTAAATGGCAATGCCCGATAAACCAAACAGCGTCAAATAAAATAAGGGCGCAATCACGCCGTCACTTAAATTTTCTGCCCACGTTTCCAATGCCGCTTTGTAAGCGTCGTTTTCAGTCATATTTTCTGTGTCACGACTAACTAAATGGCTAACGGCATTTTGTGGATTATCACTCTTTGCCACATTTTCAACACTTGAATACAACATATTCATCGCCAAACCACTCGAAGCACAAATCGCTAACACAAAAAATTGCAAATTTTCTGGTAACAACGCGCTGAATTGAATCACACAAAAACTCACCCACCACGTCGCCAAAATCAAACTTAAAACTAAAATTGCACCGCGTAAAATGCTGTTTTGATAAAAACGTTTTTCAAATTCATGAATGAAATCGCCCATAAACATCACGGGATGTTTGCACGGTAATTCGCCAAAAATTTTATCGATTAAATAGGCAGCTAACGTGAGTTCAAACATGAATGGATGCCAAAGCGTTAGCTAATTTTTCAATATCCGTTTGCGATTTCACCGCAAAACGAATGTCATTTGAGTATAAAAAATCAAAACTGTCGCATTTACGAATCAAAATTTTGGACTGTGCCAATTTTTTTTGTAAATTTAAATTTTCGTTTTTTATACGGGCTAAAACGAAATTAGCTTTCCCCTCATAAAACGTATCAAACAAATTTGAATTCATTAACACTTGCTCAAGCCTCGCGCGTAAGCGTTTAGTTTCAATTCGAGTTTGTTCGATAAACGCCGTATTTTTTAACGCAGCCTGCATATAAATGTTGTCAAACGTCGAAATGCGCCAAGAGGATTCATAAGCACCAGTATTTTCAAGGTATGGCGCGGCGATAAAACCGACTCGAACGCCCGCGCAACCGTAAAATTTACACAACGATTTCACGACAAAAAGTTTCTTATATTCACCAATAAACTGCATCATTGATGGCGCATCACAAAAATCTAAAAATGATTCATCAATGAGAATTGTGCAGTTTTTTGCTTTCCAATGAGCAACCAAAGCTAACAAGTCATACAGTTTGCCATCAGGCGTAGAAGGATTTACGAAAATAATCGTGCTGTTTTCGGGAACGGGTGTGAACAAATCATCGTTAAAACGATTGATAATGTGCAAATTGCAATTTAATGATTCAGCAACACGCTCATAATCACTAAATATCGGCCCATAAAGCACTAAATTTTCAGGTTTCAAAAGCCGAAGTAAGGCAAAAATTGCCGCACTCGCACCATTGAAAACTTCAATTCCAACATCTTTTGGTAATGCGTAATGCTGTTTTATAGCGTATTTTAAATCGGTGTAATTTGGATCAGCGTAAGGCTGAAGATTAAGCGGCAATTCTCGCCAATCAACGGCTTGCTTAAAATGAATGTTGGACGAAAAATCGATAATTTCGTTTGCATCGCAACCTAATTCGTCTGCGAAAGCGTAAATGTTGCCGCCGTGAAAATTCATATTTATTAGGAAATTAAAAAAAGCGACTTACAAAATCTGCAAGCCGCTCATTTTTGAAAAATTACGCAGCTTTACGCGCCATCAATTCAGGTAACATTTTTGCAACTTTTACCGCTGTAAATCCAGCAATCACATACATCAATGCATAACCTGTGTAAGGCGCGTAATAATGAGACACTCGTTCGGCATATTGCGCGAAATCTGTTTGTGAGAATTTTCCCGATAACCAATAAAAACTGCCGTTTGAAAGTAAAAAAGCCGTTGTAATTGAGGTTAATAATGTCGCCATGGCAGAAATCGACAACGTTAATTCTGTGCCTTGCATTGATGTCAATTTGGCAGATAAACGTCCACCAAACCACATTGCAAAATACGTTGGAACTAAGAAAACGTAAGCAGGTGAAACACAAAAATCGCTCACTCCCAACTGTGAAATTGCAACGTAATCGAGCAAACCTGCTTCAAGCAACAACGCAACAAAAAAAGCGCGTGAATTGAAAAATAAACCCGCTAAAAAAAATACCGCCAATGATGCATCAGGCAATGAAAACGCATCACCAAAATGGTGCATTCTCGTTGCGCCCATTAAGGCAATTAAAGGTAAATAACGATAAATCTGTTTTGTATTCATAAAATTTCTCGGTTAATTGTTGTAATGAATTGAGACAAAAAAGTTTCTGTCCGCCATGTTGTAAGTATTCACGGTTTGATAATTTTTATCGAGCAAATTATTGAGTTTCGCACTTAACATCCAATTTTTGTTGAAATGATAAGCAGAACGTAAATCCACGGTTACAAAACCATCGACAGACGTTTTGTTTGCGGTGTCGCTAAAACGATTACCTTGCGCAATTATCGCCGCGCCTAAGTCAATATCTGCAAACGATTTCGACAAATCAAACGCTAATGTTTTATCTGCACGACTTACCAAACGATTACCATTTTGTTTATTTTCAGGATTGAGTAAATTCATCGTCAATTTTGGATGAAAACCATGAATTTCCGTACCAATTTCGGCTTCAATGCCTTCAATTTTCGCTTTATCTACATTTTGTGGTCGCCAATTTCCAGTTGCGTCGGGAACCCAGCTAATTAAATTATCCACGTCGATATGATAAGCGCGTAATTCCCATTGTCCCCAATTGTGGTCGCCCACTAAACCCACTTCATACGATTTTGATTCTTCAGGTTTTAAATTTGGATTGCCTGCATTGGGAAAATACAATTGGTTAAATGTGGGTGCTTTAAACGCATTCCCAAAATTCGCTAACGCGCTAATACCATGTTGCCAATTGAAACGCCAGCCAACGCTTCCTGTCACATAATCGCCAAACGCTTGATTTTCATCCCAACGCACCGACGCATTTATAAAATGATTTTCCAAAAAACGGCT
>CANKON010000018.1 GCA_947484105.1 Methylococcaceae bacterium
CGTGCGGAATTTAACGATTACGCCAACAGGTGGTAATTTTGAATCGATGTTGCAATTACTTGGTACGGGTTTATTGGTCACGGAATTGATGGGGCAAGGCGTGAAAATGATGACAGGCGATTATTCACGCGGCGCAGCAGGTTTTTGGGTTGAAAATGGTGTGATTCAATATCCTGTCGAAGAAATTACGATTGCAGGCAATTTAAAAGAAATGTTTAAAAACATCGTCGCGGTTGGTAATGATGTAGATTTTCGTGGAAATACGCGAACTGGTTCAATTTTAATTGAACAAATGTCGATTGCTGGCGAAGAATAATTTTTTGAGTTGGTGCAGCAAACATCATCTGTGGTTCTTTGACAATCCACTGACACAAGCAAGTAGCTAACAAGATGTTTTTTCTTAATCATGAACAAAACGATTTAAAATTATAAATTTTTTACAATGAGGAAAACCAATGACCAGATTTCCAGCTGAATGGGAAAAACAAGCCGCCGTTTTAATTGCATGGCCACACGAAACAGGTGATTTTAGCGACAATTTAGAATCTGTCGAAGACACTTACAGCATCATTGCTGACACGATTACGCAATACCAACCTTTGTTGATTGTTTGCCGTGATGAAGCCCATCAAAAACATATCGAAAAATTAGTTGAACGCAAAGACGATATTCAATTTATTCACGCGCCAGTGAATGATATTTGGGTACGCGACACCACATTTTTAACTGTCGAAAAAGAAGGCGCGTTGAAATATCTGAATTTTCAATTCAACGGCTGGGGCGAAAAATACGATTTTGCCAACGATAACGGTTTGAATCATAAATTAGCCAACGCCAAATTTTTCAAAGGCAAAGCGCACCATGATATTGATTTTATTTTGGAAGGCGGCAGCGTTGAAAGTGATGGTGAAGGCACGATTTTAACGACTGAGCATTGTCTGTTAAATCCCAACAGAAATAGTGCGTTAAACAAAACACAAATCGAAGAACAGTTAAAACTTCATTTGGGGGCAAAACGAGTTTTGTGGCTCAAACAAGAAAATTTAGCAGGCGACGATACGGACGCGCACATTGACACGTTGGCGCGTTTTTGCAGTTCGACGACGATTGCTTACACCAGTTGCGATAATCCACGCGACCCGCATTTTGAAAGTTTACACCGCATGAAACTTCAACTTGAAATGCTACGTAATAACGATAATGAACCGTATAACTTGGTTGCATTGCCTTTGCCAAAACCGATTTTTGATGAAAACGATGAGCGGTTACCTGCGAATTACTCGAATTTTTTAATTATCAATCACGCCGTTTTAGTGCCTGTTTATGACGATGAAAACGACAAAATTGCCTTAGAAAAATTAGCGAAAGTATTTCCGCAGCACAAACTATGTCCCATTCCGTGCCGCCCGCTTGTGCATCAATATGGCAGTTTGCATTGCATGACGATGCAATTTCCTGAGCAAGCACGAGGCTAATTCATGGCAAAAAAATTGATTGTTAGCGCGATTCAACAACCGTGTGGCGACGATGATTACGATGTAAATTTGGCTTTTTCAATAGCTAAAATTCGTGAAGCGGCGGCAGCGGGTTCGGATTTGGTTGTTTTGCCTGAATTACATTTGGGTAAGTATTTTTGCCAAACCGAAGATCACAACGTGTTTGATTTCGCGCAGCCGATTCCGTGCGCGACGACTGACACGTTGTCAGCGTTAGCAAAAGAATTAAAAATCGTGATTGTTTCAACCCTTTTTGAACGCCGCGCCGCTGGGCTTTACCACAACACAGCGGTGGTTTTTGACAAAGATGGGAGCATCGCGGGCAAATATCGAAAAATGCACATTCCTGACGATCCTGCGTTTTACGAAAAATACTATTTCACGCCAGGCGATTTAGGTTTTACACCGATTCAAACGTCGATTGGTAAATTGGGCGTGCTAATTTGTTGGGATCAATGGTATCCCGAAGCGGCACGTTTAATGGCATTGGCAGGCGCGGATTTATTGATTTATCCCACCGCGATTGGTTGGGATAAAAACGACACCGCTGCCGAGCAAGCGCGGCAGTTAGACGCTTGGATTACCGTGCAACGCGCTCACGCGGTGGCAAATGGTTTGCCTGTCATTTCGTGTAATCGAATTGGTTTTGAATTCGCGCCACACGGCGAAAGTGGCATTGATTTTTGGGGAAATAGCTTTATCGTCGGTTCACAAGGTGAATTTTTAGTTCACGCGAATGCCACTGACTCGCAAGTCTTGACAACTGAAATTGATTTAGTTCGTTCTGAAACAGTGCGCCGAATTTGGCCTTTTTTGCGCGACAGACGTATTGATGCGTTTGGCGATTTAACAAAACGTTTTATTGATTAGCGAAGCCCGCCATGAAATCCGTCACCATTCCCATTGAAAAATATCTAAGTAATTATCATGGCAAAGACAAAGAACAGTTGCAGCGGGCGTTAGACATTGTCGGTTTAATTGAAGGGGACGCGCATTATATTCGCCCGAAAGGTGTGGAAGTCGCGTCTATTTTGATGGGTTTTCATGTCGATTTGAAAACTATTCTCGCTGCCATTTTAAGCGATCCGCGTTTAACTACGTTGAATCCACTTATTGATATTGCAGCGGAATTCGATGTGACGGTGGCGAACTTGGTTCAAGATGTAAATTGGTTAAATACCATTCGGGTTTATTCGCCTGAAATGGCGAGCGAACCCAATCAAGCCGAAACGTTGCGGCGAATGTTGTTATCAATGACGCAAGATGTTCGAGCGGTGTTAATTAAAATTGCTTATCGTATTCAACGGTTACGAAATTTGCCCAAAGAATCGGAAGAAATTCGTCATTTTATCGCACATGAAACGCTTGATATTTATGCCCCGATTGCGAATCGTTTAGGCGTGCATCAATTTAAGTGGGAATTGGAAGATATGGCATTTCGCTATCTTGATCCCGCGACGTATCGCCATATTGCTCATTCATTATCGGCAAATCGTAAAGGACGTGAAAGCAGTGTTAATGGTTTTATTACGCTATTAAAAAGTACATTAGCCAAAGAAAATATCGAATGTGAATGTTATGGTCGTCCTAAGCACATTTACAGTATTTGGAAAAAAATGCAGCGTAAAAATTTAGCGATTGATGAGCTTTATGATTTACTTGCCGTTCGCGTGATTGTGGATAGTTTGATTCATTGCTATACGGTGTTAGGAATTGTGCATAGTTTATGGCAGCCGATTCCCAAAGAGTTTGACGATTACATTGCAAATCCTAAAGAAAATGGCTATCAATCGTTGCACACCGTAATTTTAGACGAAGAGGGCAATCGAATTGAAGTTCAAATTCGCACTCAGGCAATGCACGATTATGCTGAATTAGGCGTTGCCGCGCATTGGTCTTACAAAGAAGGTGGCAAGCAATCCGCGACAATGGAAAAAAGTATCGCGACATTGCGAAAACTTTTAGAAGAAAAAAATGCTGAACTTTCGTCGAGTGAAGATTTTCGGAACGAATTATTTAACGATAGAATTTATGTTTTAACGCCTGCTGGAAAATTGCTCGACCTTGTGAAAGGCGCGACACCCTTAGATTTTGCTTACGCTGTACACACCGAAATTGGACATCGTTGCCGTGGTGCAAAAGTCAATGGACGCATTGTGCCGTTAACGTACATTTTAAAATCGGGCGAGCAAGTCGAAATTTTAACGTCGAAAGAAATGAATCCGAATCGTAATTGGATTGATCGTCGCCTTGGTTATTTGAAATCGCCGCATTCAATTCAAAAAGTTAAAGTCTGGTTTAGAGATAAAGAGATTGGATTCAAATGATTGCAGCACGCATTCAGCCACATTTATCCTACACGCGGTTTCAATTCCAACAAACGACGTTGTTAAACGTGGATTAATTTCGAGGACAAAACAAGCGTTTTTGTTTTCAATCAAATCAATGCCAACGTAGCCAAATAAATCAGGAAATGCTGCCGCGATGAGTGAAACGAGTGTTTGATAATGTCCGTCATCTTGTTTGACATTCACATCGATATTTTTCAGCTTAAATTGCTGATTTTCAATTTCAAATTGTTGCAAATTCACGCACAACAATCGTGCCACTCCGTTTTTGAAAATACACGACAAACTGATTTTTTCGCCGTAAATATGCGGTTGAATTAACACGTTTTTTCCAAACTTAGGCAGCGCAGACCAATTATTTTCGGATTGTAATAAAAATGTACTTTCTGCGCCTGCTCCGTCAATCGGTTTAATAATCCATTCTTTTGTGGTGTCGTAATTTTTCGTCGAATCGAAAATTTCCGTTGGTACCGTTTGAATTTTTGCAGCATTTAAAATCTGAAATGTAGTGAATTTATTTGCGGTCAACGCCACTGCTTTTGAGGGTGACGTTAGCAAAATTTTGTTTGCATTTTCAACATAACGACAAAATTCTTCCAAAATGTTGTCGAATTCAGGCGCGATAATCCAAGCGGCATCAACCATTTTGAGTTGATTTTGAAAATGGGTCGCAGTGGCAATCACGATTTCAATGGTTGGTATTTTCTCAAAATTTTTGAGCAATGCGTCTAGCATCATTTGTCCTTCGCATTGCAAACTTTCTGACGCGCCGCCGCTTGCGGTGATGTATTCAAAAATTAAAACTTTCATTTTTTGAACAACTCACGCCAAAGATTAAAAAAGGTTTCACACGTTTCTTCAAAATCCGAATTCAACACATTTTCAATCGTTTTTTCATCAAAAAAATGTTGCAACTCAGGTTCATAATCTTTTGTCAGCGCAGAATTTAAAATGGTTTTTGCGGCTTTCAAACGGTCTTTGTCCGCTTTCAAATACGCAAAAAATGCTTCCGTAAAAAACGCTTCAGGCTGTTGCAAACCATTTTGATAAATCGTCAATAATTCAATTAACAAATCGTTTTCAGCCATTTCAGGCGTAAAACACATTTCATCATATTTTTTTTCAGCCTCTTTGTTGTGGCTAAATAAATAGGTCGTTTGCGGCGAAATTTGATTAACAACCAGATGATGCAGCAACGCGCTAATAAAATCTTTTCCTTTCAAAGACGTGTAACGATAAAGCAAACTCCCATTTTCATAACGATTCGATAATTTTCCTGTCAATCGAATACCATTAACATAAAAATCAATTACTTCGTCTTCAATACGTTCGCCTAAATTTTTTGTCAGAATTTTCTCGGCAAACGCGCCGATTTCAGTATTTTGTTTCTCAAATTCCAAATCACCCAAAACACCAGAAATCCACAAACCTTCCGCTTTTAAACGTTCAACGGATACTTTTTCGCCCTGTAAATGTGATTTTAACCACGCATTTTGTACGTTGTATTTCTCCAATTGTTCAAGTTCAAATGGCTCACGCTCGTCAATAACGTGGTTTAGCGTTTTAAATCTAACCGCTAATTGACGGCGTAAAAAATGTTTTTGCGGATTTTTGAAAAATGAAAATACGTCACTTAATTCAATAACTTTTTCAGCCGCTGGCGGCAGTTTTTCCGCCCACCATTTTTCGGGCGAAGATTTTGGTAAATTTAAAGCGTTTGCGGTTTCAAAATCGCGTTTGGAATAATTGCGTAAATATAATTCTGAACCATCAAAATAACGCCGACTAAAACTGTGCAGTGGGTGAAAAATGGTGAGGTTTTCAACGCCGTAAGTTTCGCGCAAAACATCTAACAATTCGCTAATAATCACAGAAGGCGGGATTTTTTCGTTGTGATTTTGTGATTGTCCGAGGTAGGTCAAAATCAATTGCTGGCGTGTTGAAAGTAAAATTTCTAAAAATTGATAACGGTCATCATTTCGCCGCGAGCGGTCGCCTTTTCTGAAATGTTGTGCTATTAAATCAAACGTCGGCTGACGGTCTATTTTCGGAAATTCACCGTCATTCATACCAAGCAAGGCAATGATTTTGAATGGAATCGAACGCATCGGCAACATTGAACAAAATGTTAATTGTCCGCGCAAAAAGCCGTTTGAGGACTTTCGTTCTTCGACGCGACTTTCGAGCCAACTAATAATCACCTGTAACGCGACAGAATCATTGCTTAAATGCGTAAGCTGGTCAGGCAATTCGTCTAATAATTCATTGACTTGCCGACGTTCAAGCGCGTCTGCGTTGGCGAGCAAAATTTCGACGTAATCAAACAAACACAATCGCCATGAATTTAGCGATTGTGCGGTTTTGAAATTATCGTTGGCTTCAAAAAGTAATTGTAAAAAATCATGCAAACCGCCTAACGCCAACGCGCTCGACCCTTCAAGGTGCGGATACGGCAAAATATCTTGCACAAAATCACGGTCATTGCCAACCGCATAACCCATAAACAAACGATTCAACATCGCTTGCCAAGTGTTTGCATCTAAGTTTGGTAAATCGAGTTCGGCTTTGTGTTCACCCGATTTTCCCCAGCGTACTTGCGTTTCTAAAACCCAATGCCGAATTAAATCTAAATCGGTTTCGGATAAATCAAAATGCGTGTGAACCGTCGGTTCAGCAAGCAAATCCAAGACACTTTGCCAACCAAAACGGCTTTGCGATAAATGCAAAAAGCGTATAAAAATATCCAGCGCGTGATTGCTCAAACGTAAACTACGGTCTGCAATGGTGTGGTGAATGTCGTGAAAAACCGCTGAAATAAACGGCTCGTAATGTTGAATATCGGGAGCCATTACCACGATGTCGCGTAATTCGAGATTTTTATCATTTTCGAGTGCGTGAATGAGCTGATTTTTTAACACTTCAACTTCACGCATTCTGGAATGGCAAGCGTGAATTTGAATCGAATCGTCTGATTTTAATTCGACTTTTACCGCTTCGTTATTGAGTAAATTATTTTGCAAAAAATTCAAAACCGTTACAGGGTTTTCAACGGCTTCAAAATCATCTAGTTCAAATTTGACCGTCAAATTTTGTTCAAGTAACAACGCTTGAAACTCTCGTCCTTGTTGACCTAGCGACGACAGTAATGGATGTGAATCATATTGTTCTTCGGGTTCTTGTTTTAAACGCGCCCGTTTGCTCGGAATATCTGCCCAATAATCTTGCGACGGATTGAGCAAAAACAAATGTAACTGACAATGTTTTGACAGCCCGTGCAAAAACGCTAAAAACAACGGCGGCATCGTATTGATGCCGAAAACAATCACTCGTTCAGGTAATTTATCAGCGTAAAAATTTTCGTCTGCATCAAGCAATTGATTGATGACTTTTTGCCACAACGCGCCACGATGTTGCGAACCGATTTGCGCCGTAATGTCGCGCCACAAGGCTTTTTGCCAACGTTCTGCCGCTGTGTCGTAAAGTAATTTATTGTCTTGCCACGTCGCCAATAAATCGGGACGCATCATTTGATATTGATCAAAAAGTTGCGCCAATTCTTGCGCGAGTTGGTAGCGTTTCAAATCGGAATTTTCACCTTCCAAATACTGTTGCAACGGCAAAACGTCTTCGCCATTCAATTCGCGCAACACATTTTCAATGCGCCACGTTATTTTGTGGCGGTCAAACGCTAAATCATTCAATTTTTTATCGAGTTTTTGCGCGACGCTACTAAAAAATTTCGCTGGAAATAAAAATTCGTAATTCGCCCAAACCTTGAATTGTTGCGAAAGTTGCTGCGACAACCATCGTTCCATGCCTTGACTTTGAATCAAAAAAATTTCTTGAGCGAATGGCGACGTAAGCGGCAACGTTTCAATCACTACGCCAAGTTGCGCGACTAAATTTTCGGTTTTATTGGAACTGTGCAAGATAAACATCGATTTTTTGACTCAAATTGAAAAGTTGGCATTTATTGTGCTGGTAACGAGATAACTGATTGTACCTCTCAACATTTATGCTGCGTATTATCAGACTAATTTTCTTCATTGCATCACTTACTTTTTAGTTAAAATCTTCGGAGGTCACATGGCACTCATTATCAACACGAACTTAGGTTCAATTAACGGTCAACGTAATTTAAACGGTTCTTCCATCGCGCAAGCAACCGCAATGCAACGTTTATCATCAGGCGTTCGCGTGAACAATGCGAAAGATGATGCAGCGGGTTTAGCGATTGCAGATCGAATGACTTCGCAAGTTCGCGGTATGACGGTTGCCGTGCGTAACGCGAACGACGGCATTTCATTGACGCAAACCGCTGAAGGCGCATTAGGTTCATTAACCGATACGCTCCAACGGATGCGTGATTTGGCGATTCAATCATCGAGCAACGCCGCGGTATCGGACACCGACCGTGAAAAAATGAACACCGAATTTAAAGCCCTAAACGAAGAATTGATTCGTGTGGTTCAAAACAGTGAATTCAACGGCAAAAAAATCTTAAATGGTGATTTAGCGGGTGGTTTGAATGTTCAAGTCGGCGCAAGTACCGACACAAACAGCCGAATCAGTATTGCCGTTTCCAATATGACAACGTTATTGACACCTGTCACAAGTTCAACGTTAAGTCCGAATACACAACCGATGGATTCAACATTGGCATCGACAGTGGCGAATAATGCGTCAGCGGTTAGTACTGATCCTAATTTAAAAGCCGCGAACGACGCGGCGAAGTTGGCAAATTTGGCGTTGGTTGCAGCCAGAGCAGCGGCGGCATCGCCTAATGATGTAGCATTGGCACGAGCCGCTTCAACAGCAAACGCGCTTGCAACAGCCGCCGTTGCTGCCTCATCTACCACCACGCTTGGAACGACAACTACAAATCAAGGTGCTGGCTTAGTTTCACAGGCATTTGTTAATAGTGTCACCGCTTCAGCCGCTTCGGATGCTGCATCCGTGGCAGCGATTGCCATCACCGATGCAAATATACAAGCCGCAACCGTTACGGATTCAAGTGTTGCAGCGGCAATGCTAACCACTGCGACACAATTAGTCGCCGCTTCGGCTAAAGATATTTCAGCGGTAGGTGAAAATATTTTGGCAACAACGATGTTTGGATTAACAGGCGATACCATCGCCGCTGCTGCGACCACCTTTGATGGCGCGACAAATCAATTCACGACGTTAAACCCACTTAATGATGCGGTGAACCGTGGAATTAAAACGGGTAACGATTTTGGGGCGGATAGAGAGGCGCAAAAAGCCTTAGTTGCTCACGATATTGCAAGAGCAATTGCAACAGCTTCTTATGTTAATGATCCGACAAAAACCGATGCGGCAAATGAAACCGACAAGCAATCTTTTGTTAATAACAACAAATCGGTGATTGAAACCTCAATGGCTGTCGATCGCGTTTCAACCGATTACGCACTTGCTTCGGTTAATTTTATTGATGCCGCGATTGCTACCATTGATACCGAACGTTCAAATTTAGGGTCAACGCAAAATCGTTTTACCACCACGATTGCTAATTTACAAAACGGGATTGAAAACCAATCGGCAGCAAAATCACGAATTATGGATGCGGATTTCGCCCAAGAAACTGCCGCATTAAGTCGCGCTCAAATTTTGCAACAAGCTGGAACAGCGATGCTTGCACAAGCTAATCAATCTGGGCAATCTGTGATGGCGTTGTTGAGATAGCACATGTTATTTTAGAATTGCGGGCAACAGCCGAAAAACCATTCGTCTAACTAAACTTATAAGACGTGTGGTTTTTTACTTTTTGACACAAAGAAGGCGGAAAAAAGTCCGAATTCGCCAATTTTTTGGCAATTGCATTCTGGAGTTTAAACTGTGCGGCAATTAACTCACATAATTAACGAGAATTAACATCATGGAAACACAATCCTCTAAAACCGAATATCAAGTCAGAGATAGCGATTTAATCGTTACGAAAACGGACTTGAAAGGCATTATTACTTACGCAAACTCTGATTTTGAACGCGCAAGCGGTTTCTCGTCAAGAGAATTAGTGGGTCAACCCCACAGCATGATTCGTCATCCTGATATGCCTGCCGAAGCATTTGCTGATTTATGGAAAACTTTGCAAGCAGGCGAGTCATGGCGTGGGCTGGTAAAAAATAGTCGAAAAGAAGGCGGTTTTTATTGGGTTGTCGCCAATGCGTCACCTGATTATGTAAATGGCAAAATCGTTGGTTACATTTCTGTGCGAACCAAAGCCACCCGCGCTGAAATTTCGGAGGCGGAAAATGCCTATAAACTTTTCAGGCAAGGCAAACAAGGTCGATTAACCATTAAAAAGGGCTGGGTTGTCGATGATTCTTTTTGGAACAAATTAAATTTCTTTCACAATTACACGATTAAAAAACGCATTACCACCATGATTGGCGTGCTTTCGATTTCCATGATTGGGATTAGTGGTTTAAGCCTAGATGGGTTGCGTGAAAATAATGTGAGCTTTAAATCGGTCTACGATGACCGCGCCATTCCGATGTATCAAATCGGTACGATTCAACGTTTGTTGATGAATAATCGTGCCATGATAAATGGCGCATTGATTGAAAAATCGGCAACGGTAGCGGAAAAAAATATCGCTCAAATCGAAAGTAATATTGATGAAATTGGCAAACTATGGGCAACTTACAGTGCAACGACCTTAACGCCTGATGAAAAAGTGTTGGCTGATAAATTTGATATTGATAGAAAAATTTTTGTGACTGAAGGTTTGAAAGCAGCAATGGCAGCGTTGCGTGCAGGCGACTACGCGCAAACTGAAAAAATTCTGATTGAAAAAATTCGCCCGTTATATGTACTCGTCAGCGATGAGCTTCAAGGTTTGTTCCAAATACAAATGGACGAAACCAAACGTGTTTATGAAATGGCGCAATCTGAATTTGAGAAAATTACGACGATTGCAATAAGTTTAATGATTGCAGGCTTTGTATTGGCGTTGATACTAGGAATGACAATGTTCCGTGCCATTGTGAAACCCATACAATCCATCGCTACTGCGATGTTGCGTGACGAAGATAATTCTATAGATGCTAAAACGATTGCCGCTGAAATCAGAACGATTGTTGATGCGTTTGCAAGCGTTAAGTCAAAAGAGAATTTCAATCTTTCTGAAATAAAAAGTGAATCGGATAAAAATTTACGTCTCAAGATTGCTTTGGATAATGTCAAAACGAGCGTAGTGATTGCAGATAATAATCGCGAAATTATTTATTTGAATCATTCGGCTCTAAAAATGTTCCGTAGTGTGGAATCTGATATTCGTAAAGTGTTACCCAATTTCAACGCGACAAACTTAATGGGTGAATGTATCGACGTATTCCATAAAAATCCCGCGCATCAAAAAGCTTTGCTCGCAACATTGAATCAATCTGTGATGGCTAAAATCGAAATTGGTGGACGTTCGATGGTTGTGGATGCGAATCCAGTCATCAGTAACAGTGGTCGTCGATTAGGTTCTGTTGCTGAGTGGCAAGATAGAACAGCTGAAATTGCAGCCGAAAAAGAGGTAGAAAACGTAATTCAATCTATTGAACGTGGTGATTTTACACGTCGCCTTGATGAAGCGGGTAAAGTAGATTTTATTTTAGCGATTAGTTTAAGCATTAACCATTTGGTTCAAACCTGTTTCGATAGTTTAAATGAAGTGGTTAATGTACTCGGTGCCGTGTCACGAGGCGATTTAACACATAGCATTAACGGCGACTATTCAGGAACATTTGGACAATTAAAAGACGATGCGAATGCGACGGTTGAAAGCTTGAAAATGATCGTCCAGCAAATTAAAGACGCAACAGATAATATCAGCACAGGATCAAAAGAAATTGCGGCGGGCAATAATGATTTGTCGCATCGAACTGAAGAACAGGCGGCAAGTTTGGAAGAAACGGCGGCGAGCATGGAAGAATTAACCTCGACGGTCAGGCACAATGCGGAAAATGCAAAAGAAGCGAATCAATTAGCATTGGATGCCTCTGAAATTGCGGAACGCGGTGTTGAAGTAGTCAGCCAAGTTGTCAGCACAATGGAAGATATTAACGATTCATCACGCAAAATTGGCGACATTATTTCGGTGATTGACGATATTGCGTTCCAAACCAACATTTTGGCGTTGAACGCGGCAGTTGAAGCGGCACGGGCGGGCGAACAAGGCAAAGGTTTTGCGGTGGTTGCAACAGAAGTTCGTAATTTAGCGCAACGTGCGGCAACCGCAGCGGGTGAAATTAAG
>CANKON010000019.1 GCA_947484105.1 Methylococcaceae bacterium
ACCACAAATTCAAAAATTTACCAACATTGGCAAACAACCTTACGACGCGCTGATTTCTTCGGACGGACGTTATTACATTGCAGGGTTATTTGGTGAAAAAGGCTTGGCATTGCTCGATTTGTGGCATCCAGAATTAGGCATAAAACGGATTTTAGAAAATTACGGTAAAGACGATGAGCAAATGCCTGTTTATAAAATGCCGCATTTTGAAGGTTGGGCAATGACGAGTGATTATGTTTTTGTGCCTGCGATTGGACGACATGAAGTTTTAGTGGTCGATAAAAAAACGTGGCAACTCGTCAAAACGATTCCTGTTGCTGGGCAACCTGTTTTTGTGATGGCACGACCTGACGGGCGGCAGATTTGGGTCAATTTTGCGATGCCTGATAATTCACAAATTCAAGTGATTGATGCAAGTAAATTAGAAATTGGGGAAACGTTTAGCGCGGGAAAAGCAGCTCTGCATTTTGAATTTACGCCACGCGGTGAACAAGTTTGGATTGCGTTGCGCGATGATAACGCCGTGGCAATTTATGACACCGATACATTAAAGGAAATAGTGCGTTTGCCAGCTCAAAAACCAAACGGCATTTTCTTTTCGGCACGGGCGCATCGGATTGGAATGTAATGGTGTTGACGACTTTACAAAAGAAATTATTAAACGATTTTCAGCGCAATTTTCCAATTTCAGCAACACCTTTTGCGGAGATTGCGGCAAAATTAAATGTGACTGAAGATGTCGTTTTACAAGCTTTTCAAGAATTAAATGACCGAAATTTTATTAGTCGAATAGGCGCAATTATTCCGCCAAATCAAATTGGCGTAAGTACATTAGCCGCGATGGCTGTGCCTGCAAATGAATTAGAAAATATCGCCGCAAAAGTCAGTAATTTCAACGAGGTGAATCATAATTATGAGCGCGAGAATACGTTGAATTTGTGGTTTGTCGTGATTGCAAATGACGCAGAACATTTAAACCATGTCATTGCTGAAATTGAACAAGAAACAAGTTATAACGTGCGACGTTTTCCGCTTAAAAAAGAATTTTTTATTGATTTGAGTTTTAAAATGGATTTTGAAAATGCTTGATATGTTGAATCAAAAATTACTCATGCAACTTTCAGAAGGTTTGCCGATTTGTTCACGTCCGTATTTACAAATTGCAGAAAATTTAAAAATCAGTGAAGCGGAAGTCATTGCACGTTTAAAACAATTAAACACAAACGGGATCATTAAACGTTTTGGCGTGATTGTGAAACATTCGACGCTCGGTTATCGCGCTAATGCAATGTGTGTTTGGCGAATTCCAGAAAATCAAATTGATGACATCGCAGCACATTTACTTAAATTTTCTTTTGTGACGCTGTGTTATCAACGCCCTGCTCTGCCTGATTGGAATTACAATTTATACTGTATGATTCACGGCAAGGATAGAAATACGGTTTTAAATCAATTATCAGAACTTAAAAAAATGTGCGGTTTGCAAGCGTTTGAACATGAAATTTTATTTAGTCGAAAATGTTTTAAACAACGCGGCGCGATTTACCAAAAATAAAAACCTACTGCTTTACTCAAGAATTAAAGCACTCTAAAATACTTCAAAAATAAACATATCGAGAAAATCCATGTCAGAAAGTAACGACGAAATTAACAATCTTTTAAATCAAGAATATAAACAAGGTTTTATCAGTGATATTGAAGCCGATACGTTTGCACCAGGTTTGAACGAAGATGTAATTGCTCAATTATCGAAAGTCAAAAACGAACCTGAGTTTATGCTTGAGTACCGTTTAAAAGCATTTCGTCATTGGCAAAAAATGCCGTCACCTGATTGGGCGCAACTTAAAATTGACCCGATTGATTATCAAGCTATTAGCTACTATTCCGCGCCAAAATCGAAAGCAAATGCGCCCAAAAGTTTGGATGAAATTGACCCCGAAATTTTAGAAGCCTACAAAAAATTAGGTATTCCGCTTGCTGAACAAGAACAACTTGCGGGAATCGCGGTCGATGCAGTATTTGACAGCGTTTCGGTTGCTACGACATTTAAAGGTAAATTGCATGAAGTTGGTGTAATTTTCTGCCCGATTTCGGAAGCGATTCGTGATTATCCTGAACTCGTGCAAGAGTATTTAAGTTCAGTGGTTTCAGTCGGTGATAACTTTTTTGCAGCGTTAAATTCAGCCGTTTTTACCGATGGTTCATTTGTTTATATTCCAAAAGGCGTGCGTTGCCCGATGGAACTTTCGACGTATTTTAGAATTAACGCCAGCAACACGGGACAATTTGAACGCACGTTGATTATTGCGGATGAAGGCAGTTATGTTTCATATTTAGAGGGTTGCTCTGCACCGCAACGTGATGAAAACCAACTCCACGCTGCCGTTGTTGAATTGGTCATTTTAAAAGACGCGCAAATCAAATACTCGACCGTGCAAAATTGGTATCCAGGCGACAAAGAGGGCAAAGGCGGCATTTATAATTTCGTCACGAAACGCGCATATTGCAAAGGCGACAATTCAAAAGTGTCATGGACGCAAGTGGAAACGGGTTCGGCAATTACTTGGAAATATCCAAGCTGTATTTTGAAAGGTGATAATTCGGTTGGTGAATTTTATTCGGTCGCCGTGACGAACAATTTGCAACAAGCCGACACAGGCACAAAAATGATTCATGTCGGCAAAAACACCAAAAGCACCATCATTTCAAAAGGCATTTCAGCGGGCAAAGCGCAAAATACTTATCGTGGTTTGGTGAAAATTTCCAGCAAAGCCGAAAACGCCCGAAATTACACGCAATGTGATTCGCTACTCGTTGGCGATAAATGCGGCGCACACACGTTTCCGTATGTTGAAGTGCGTAATTCGTCAGCACAAATCGAACATGAAGCAACGACTTCTAAAATTAGCGAAGACCAATTATTTTTCTGTCAACAACGCGGTTTATCTGCTGAAGATGCGGTGTCGATGATTGTGAACGGTTTTTGTAAGCAAGTTTTCAAAGAATTACCGATGGAATTTGCAGTTGAAGCGCAGGCATTGTTGGGATTGAGTTTAGAAGGTTCGGTGGGGTAATAGAATGATGTACATTACGCCTTTTTATGCAGCATTTTTAGGATTGGGATTTGTCACACTGAGTATATTAACTTTGCGATTACGTCGTAAATTTAAAATTCCTTTGGGAGATGGCGGAAATAAACAACTGCTTCGAGCAATTCGAGTACATTCTAATTTTGCAGAATATGTTCCATTTTCTGTAATACTCATTTTCATGACTGAATTACAAAACGCACCTAGTTTTTTAGTTCATCTACTTGGTAGTTGCTTGTTAATAGGTAGATTGTCACACGCATGGGGAGTTAGTCAGAATATCGAAAATTACAACTTTAGGATTTTTGGTATGGCGATGACATTCACTACCCTTGTCACTTCATCAATTTATTTAATTTTTTCTTACCTAAAATGAAAACGCTTACCAAAGAATTACAAGCCACAATCACACCTGAAATGGCGTTGAATTTGTTGAAAGAAGGCAATCATCGTTTCATGAACAATTTGAAAGCGAATCGTAATTTGCTCGAACAAGCCAACGAAACGTCAGATGGTCAGCATCCGTTTGCCATTATTTTGAGCTGCATTGATTCGCGCACGTCGGCGGAGCTGATTTTTGATCAAGGTTTAGGCGATATTTTTAGCGTGCGAATTGCAGGAAATATCATCAACGAAGACATTTTAGGTAGCATGGAATTTGCCTGCAAAGTCGCAGGCGCAAAAATTATCGCTGTTTTAGGTCACACCAAATGTGGCGCGGTAAAAGGCGCGTGCGACCATGTTGAAATGGGGAATTTAACGGCATTACTTTCCAAAATCCAACCTGCCGTTTATGACGAACAAACCGAATTGGAAAATCGAAATTCAAGTAACGATGAATTCGTTGAAAAAGTCTCCGTTATCAATGTGAAACGAACGGTTCACGCCATCGTCGAACGCAGTCCAATTTTGAAAGAAATGCTTACAAACGGCGAGATTAAACTCGTTGGTGGAGTTCATGAATTGGTAACAGGCGAAGTGACCTTTTACGAAAATTGAGAATGCGAGCCCACTTTTTGTGACGCATAAAATCGCGGCATTACTCGAACAAGCGCGAGTTAAACAACAGTTCGATTTATTTACCTTTGCAGAATTTGAAAAAAAATGCGCTGCGTTAATTGACAGCATTGGTGGAAATGAACGGATTTTAAAAACGCTGATGCCGCTGGTTTATGCAATTAAAGTTCGACGTTTTAATTTATTTGTTGTTATTACCTTTTTCGTTAATCGACACAGCACAAATAATGTCGCCATTTATTGCGGTTTTGGTGGCTTATCCGTTGTTATCGCTCGATAGAATTGGAGTTGAATTACAAAATCCGTTTGCGATAAGCAATTTAAGCCATTTGCCATTAGATTTAATTTGCAACACAATCAAAAGCAATGCGTTAGCATTAAAAAAATAGACATTTTATAAAAAACTACTGGAACACAAATGCTAAAAATCAAAGACTTAACTGTCAACGTTGGAACAAAAGAAATTCTTAAAGGTTTGAATTTAAACGTTAACGCTGGTGAAATCCACGCCATCATGGGACCAAACGGCGCAGGTAAAAGTACGCTTTCGCACGTTTTATCGGGTAAATCAGGTTACGAAGTGACGGGCGGTTCAATCACTTACAACGACAAAAATTTACTCGAAATGCCTGCTGAAATCCGCGCTCGTGAAGGCGTATTTTTGGCGTTTCAATATCCTGTTGAAATCGCAGGTGTAACGAACGTTTATTTGTTGAAAGCCGCATTAAACGCGGTTCGCAAACACAAAGGTTTGAGCGAAGTCGATGCGATGGATTTTTTAACACTCGTGAAAGCGAAAACAAAAGCACTCGATATGGACGAAAAATTCTTATATCGCGCGGTGAACGAAGGTTTTTCAGGCGGAGAAAAGAAACGGAACGAAATTTTACAAATGGCAATGCTAGAGCCGCAACTTTGTATCTTGGATGAAACAGACTCGGGGTTAGATATTGATGCCTTGCGAATTGTCGCCGACGGCGTGAACGCATTACGTTCACCTGACCGCGCGTTTATTATGGTGACGCATTACCAACGCTTGCTCGATTACATCAAACCCGATTTTGTTCACGTTTTGGCGGACGGAAAAATTGTGAAATCAGGTGGCGCGGAGTTGGCGTTGGAACTTGAAGAAAAAGGTTACGGTTGGTTGGAGCAAGCATGAGCATTTCATGGTTAAACGACATTCGCAGCCAAGCCGCCGCGCAATTTGAAACAACAGGTTTTCCCGCATCGAATTTAGAAGATTGGCGTTATACCAACGTTTCAGCAATGGCTAAAAAAGAATTTTCAATTGCAAAATTTGTTGAAGACGTGGATTTTGATGCAATTGAAAGCGGTAGCGCATTTCATTTTGTGTTTGTTGATGGTTATTTTCGTGAGGAATTATCGAATTTACCCGAATCGATTACGGTTTGTTCAATAAATGAAGCGATTGAAAAACACGCGGATTTATTGCAATCCCGATTTAATCAAGCAATTAACCAAACTCACGGTTTTATTGATTTCAACACCGCAAATTTTACTGACGGCGTTTTTTTGCATCTTGCTGAAAATGTAGTTTTAGAAAAACCTTTGCAAATTATTCATATCGCTACACAAGCCGCGATTTTGCCGACTCGACACGTTGTAATTTTGGACAAAAATACAAAAGCAACGTTGATTGAAATGTTTGTTAGTCCCGAAAAACACGCTTATTTAACCGATTCTGTTGCGGAAATTTTTGTGGGTGAAAATGCTGATTTGACGCTTTACAAAGTCCAACAAGAAGGCGAAAACGCTTACCATTTTGGCGGCACTTACGTTCAGCAAGAAAAACACGCACGTTTTACGCATCACAATTTTGCGTTGGGAAGTTTGTTAGCGCGTAGCGATATTGTCAGCGATTTAAAAACGGCTGCCGAATGCGAATTAAATGGGCTTTTTTTAGGTTCTGGCAAACAACATCTCGACAATTTAACACGCATCAATCACCTCGAATCGCACGGCATTAGCCGCGAATTTTACAAAGGAATTTTGAACGACCAAGCGAAAGGTGTTTTTCAAGGTCGAATTGTCGTCGCTGAAAACGCACAGAAAATTGATTCTAAAATGAATAATCGCAATTTGTTGTTATCGAATGAAGCCGAAGTGGATACAAAACCGCAACTCGAAATTTACGCCGACGATGTGAAATGCGCTCATGGCGTAACGGTCGGGCAGTTAGACGAAAAATCGATTTTTTATTTGCAATCACGCGGCATCGACGAAGATACCGCAAAACATATTTTGACGTTTGCGTTTGCGAATGAAATGGTTGAGAAAGTGACATTTGAACCACTGAAAGCACTGCTACAGAATGGTAATAAATTAAATTTTTGAATACCCGTCCAGCTAAATAACAAAAAGGCGCAAGGTTTGCACCTTGCGCCTTTTTATTTTGAGAAGAATTACTTAATCAAACTCAGTAACACACCTGCCGCCACAGCTGAACCAATTACGCCAGCCACATTTGGTCCCATCGCGTGCATTAACAGAAAGTTATGTGGATTACTTTCTAAGCCTACTTTATTGGCAACTCGCGCTGACATTGGAACCGCAGAAACGCCCGCTGCACCAATTAACGGGTTAATGGGCGTATCGCTAAAGCGATTCATCAATTTTGCCATCATAACGCCTGAGGCTGTGCCAATCGCAAATGCGACAGCACCTAACGATAAGATCCCCAACGTTTTAACTTGTAAAAATGCTTCCGCGCTGAGTTTTGAACCGACTGATAAACCTAAGAAAATTGTCACGATGTTAATCAATTCGTTTTGTGCCGTTTGACTTAGACGATCGACAACCCCCGACGTATTCATCAAATTGCCAAAAGCAAACGCCCCAACTAAAGGTGTCGCAGAAGGTAATAACAAAATTGACAATGTAAGCAACGCTAATGGAAAAATAATTTTTTCCGTTTTGCTAACGTGACGCAATTGTTGCATTTCAATTTTACGTTCAGCCTCTGTTGTCAACGCCCGCATAATCGGAGGTTGAATTAACGGTACTAAAGCCATGTATGAGTACGCGGCAACCGCAATCGCACCCAACAAATCTGGAGCTAATTTTGATGCAACATAAATTGCTGTTGGACCATCAGCACCGCCGATAATGCCAATTGCAGCGGCTTCTTTTAACGAAAACTCTAAACCTGGAACGATATTTAATGCCAATGCACCCAGCAACGCAGCGAAAATGCCAACTTGCGCGGCAGCACCCAGTAACAAAGTTTTTGGATTCGCAAGCATCGGTCCGAAATCGGTCATCGCGCCGACACCCATAAAAATCAGCAACGGAAACAAGCCCAGTTTAATGCCAAAGTAAAGGTAATAAAGCAATCCGCCTTCTTCGGCAATACCTGCAACAGGAATGTTACTTAAAATTGCCCCAAAGCCAATTGGTAATAGTAACAGCGGTTCAAAGCCTTTTTTTATCGCCAAATATAACAATAAGAATCCGACCAGCATCATAAATACTTGCCCGATTGTGAAGTTATAAAGCCCTGTGCTTTGCCATAATGAAATTAAATTTTCCATAAAAACCCTTTTAGAGCGAGACTAAAATAGAACCGCCTGAAACTGCCGCGCCTTCCTTGATATGAATCGCGCTTACAACACCTGCGAATTTCGAGCGAATTTCGGTTTCCATTTTCATCGCTTCCATCAAAATCACTACGTCACCTTCTTTGACTTCGCTACCCGCATGAACAAGCACTTTTAAAATTGTTCCCGCCATTGGCGATTCAATGGTTGCGCCACTTCCCGCAACTGCTGCTAACGGCGCTGTTGTTGAGGTTGAATTAGACTCAATGTTTAAAATCGTGCCACCTGGTGCAACCGCCACATTAAAGTTTTTGCCGTCAACATTGACGGTGTAAGATTCAACCCCTGTGTCTTTTTGCGGTGAATTTGCTGCTGCAAATGCTGCAGCATCAGGTTTAGGTTCAAACGCGCTTGGATTATTGCGATTTGCTAAAAATTTCCAACCCACTTGCGCGAACAAACCGTTAATTAACGCATCTTCTTCAACATTTGAACCAAGCGTGATGTTTTCTACTTTGGCTTTTTCTTGAACATCTGCAATCAATTTGTCCATTTCAGCGTCGATCAAATCTGCTGGACGGCAAGTAATTGGTTGTGCACCGTCTAAAACGCGAGCTTGTAATTTCGCATTCACAGGTGCAGGCGTTACACCATATTCGCCTTTTAAAACGCCCGCAGTTTCTTTAGAAATGCTTTTATAACGTTCGCCCATCATCACGTTCATAACCGCTTGCGTACCGACAATCTGTGATGTTGGTGTGACTAATGGGATAAAACCTAAATCTTCCCGAACGCGCGGAATTTCTTTTAAAACTTCGTCGAATTTGTCCGATGCGCCTTGTTCTCTGAGTTGACTTTCCATATTTGTCAACATTCCGCCTGGCACTTGCGCGATTAAAATTCGACCATCAACGCCTTTTAAACCGCCTTCAAATTGCGCGTATTTTTTACGCACATCACGGAAATAATGCGCGATTTCTTCCAATTTGATTAAGTCCAAACCTGTGGCACGTTTTTCCCCTTCTAAACTGGCAACAATCGTTTCTGTGGGACTGTGACCGTAAGTCATGCTCAAAGATGAAATCGCCGTATCAACGTTATCAACGCCTGCTTCGATTGCTTTAATCAACGTTGCCACGCTCAACCCCGTTGTCGCGTGAGAATGTAAATGAATGGGAATCGAGGTGCTTTTTTTCAATTTCGAAACGAGTTCAAAGGCTTCATACGGTTTTAATAATCCCGCCATGTCTTTGATACAAATCGAATCTGCGCCCATGTCTTCAATCGTTTTACCCAAATCAATCCATGTTTTGGTTGTATGCACAGGACTGGTGGTGTAGGAAAGTGTGCCTTGTGCGTGTTTGCCCGTATTTTTTACGGCTTTAATTGAATGTTCGATGTTACGCATATCATTCATCGCATCGAAAATACGAAATACGTCAATACCGTTTGCCGCGCAACGCTCGATAAACTTATCCACCACATCGTCAGCGTAATGGCGATAACCCAATAGATTTTGACCACGCAACAGCATTTGTTGTGGGGTTTTTGGCATCGCGGCTTTTAATGCACGCAAACGTTCCCAAGGATCTTCGCCCAAATAACGAATGCACGCATCAAACGTTGCACCGCCCCAAGATTCAATTGACCAATAGCCGATTTCATCTAATTGAGCACAAATCGGCAACATATCTTCCGTACGAATGCGCGTGGCTAAAATCGATTGATGTGCATCACGCAAAACGACTTCTGTGATGCCTAATTTTTTGGTGTTGGTAGCCATTCTTAAATATCTCCTTTTTGCTGTGCAGTTCTTGTTGTAGGCGACTGTTTAGCGTTGAGTTGGCGGTTGAAAGTTGGGGTTAATTTAGTGCGTACTGCGATATTGATGCACCGCTGCGGTAATTGCAGCGATATAACTTTTGTCAGTCGCGGTATTTTTTGGGGCAACGGGAATGCTAATGCTTGTTGCAGGTTCTTCGGGAAGATAACGCTGTATCAATCCAGACATCATGTTGATTGCATAAACCAGCATGGTTAAAAATAAAAATACGATACCCATGCCTGCAAATGTTAATTCCAGACCACTGCTCATAAGTTCTGCCATGATTGCTCACCTCTAAGTAATTGTGTAATCGGTGCATTGTATTACAATTTTTTGAAATCGCGTGCGATGCGGCGTGATTTTCTAATGGCAACACACCGCGTTGAAATTACGCTTTTAATAAATCAGTTTTTGATGCTTCAATAATTGCCGCAATTTTATCGGCTTCAACGCGCGTCATTAAAGGTTTGAAATCTTGTAATTCATGATTTACCAACGGTTGCAACGCATCAATCCACGTTGTAATCGGCGCGTTTAAAAAGACCTCCGCCTCGCTCGTCAACATGGGTAAAACAGGTTTCAAATAGGCCGCTAAAATTCTAAATAAGTTAATGGCTACCGAACAAACGTCGTGCAATTCGGCTTCTTTGCCTTCTTCTTTGGCGATTGCCCACGGCTTTTTATCGTCAATATATTGGTTTGCTTTATCAGCTAACGCCATAATTTCGCGCATCGCTTTGCCGAATTCTCGATTTTCATAGCTTTCAGCAATCGTTTCATTTGCCGCGATAAATTCAGTGAACAATTCAGGTTCAACACACGTTGCAGATAATTTATTATCAAATTTTTTGCGAATAAAACCACTGCAACGACTGGCGATATTCACAACTTTTCCAACTAAATCTGAATTTACGCGCTGGCTAAAATCATCAAAATTTAAATCCAAATCATCAACGCTGTTACTGAGTTTCGCAGCGAAGTAATAACGCAGATATTCAGGATTTAAATGGTCTAAATAAGTGCGAGCGGTAATAAATGTGCCGCGAGATTTCGACATTTTTTCGCCATTTACGGTTAAAAAACCGTGTGCAAAAATTGCGTCGGGCGTTCTGAAATTCGCGCCTTTTAACATTGCAGGCCAAAAAAGTGCGTGGAAATAAATAATGTCTTTGCCGATGAAATGATAAAGCTCAACGTCGCTATCAATGCCCCAAAAATCGTCAAATTTTAAATCAGTTTTGTCACACAAATTTTGAAAACTCGCCATGTAACCAATCGGCGCATCAAGCCAAACGTAAAAATATTTATTCGGTGCATCAGGAATTTCAAAGCCAAAATACGGCGCATCGCGAGAAATATCCCATTGTTGCAAACCACTTTCTAACCATTCTGCTAATTTATTACGAACTTCGGCTTGTAAATGTCCCGCCGTTGTCCAATCGCGCAACATTTGCGTGAAATTTGCGAGATTGAAAAAATAATGCTCAGATTCTTTTTCAATCGGCGTTGCACCTGAAACCGCTGAAACAGCATTTTTCAAATCTGTTGGCGAATAATTCGCGCCACACACCTCGCAACCATCACCGTATTGGTCTTTTGCGCCACATTTCGGGCAATCGCCTTTAATGAAACGATCAGGCAAAAACATATTTTTAACGGGGTCAAACGCTTGCGTAATGGTGCGTGAACTAATGTGTCCCGCATCACGCAAACGGGTATAAACCAATTCGGAAAGTGTTTTATTTTCAGGCGAATGCGTGCAGTGATAATTGTCGAATGTAATGCCAAATTCTGAAAAATCTGCAAAATGACTTTTGCCTACTTCGGTAATCAATTCTTCAGGCGTAATGCCATCACGATCCGCTTTGAGCATAATGGGCGTGCCATGCGCGTCATCCGCACAAACATAATAACAGTCGTTGCCGCGTTGTTTTTGAAAACGTACCCAAATATCGGTTTGAATATATTCAACCAAATGCCCTAAATGAATCGCGCCATTTGCGTAAGGTAACGCACTGGTAACTAAAATTTTTCGTTGTGTCATAAAAAATTATCCAAATTTTCAAAGTAAATAATGGGCGCATTATCGCATAAAACCCGACGCGCTCGCCCTTTGCATTATCCGATTATTATAGGTATTCTTTG
>CANKON010000020.1 GCA_947484105.1 Methylococcaceae bacterium
CCTGAAAGTGTGCCGTTGAGTTTTAACACCAACGAAAAAATTTCGTCTAAACAAACGTGTGCTTTTTTGCTTTGAATTGGGTCGTCAGGGTCGAGTAATAAATTGACGTGAATGTTGCCATTTCCCGCATGACCAAAATTGATAATGGGCAAATCGTATTTTTTCGACAGCGCGTCCAAACCAGCAATCAACGTCGGCATTTCGGTAACAGGTACCACCACATCTTCGTTAATTTTTTTCGGGGCAACTTTTCGCAACGCGGGTGAAAGGGCTTTTCGCGTATCCCAAAGCGCTTTAACTTCGGCAGCATTTTTCGCCAAACGCATCGACATTAGCCCGTCATTGGTCGCGGCTTGCATCACTTTTTCGGCGGCATAATCCAAGCCTTCAGCTTGACCATCAACTTCAATCATCAACATTGCGCCCGCGTTTTCGGGTAAATCTGTCTGCGTGTAATGGCGAATCATGTTGATTGCGTTGCCGTCCATAAATTCCAACGCACACGGCACAACAGGTTGCGCCATCACAGCTGAAACGGCTTGTGCTGCGTCGCCCACGGTTCTATAAATGGCGCGTAATGTTTTTTTCGCTTCGGGCAATGGCGTTAACTTCAACGTGGCTTCGGTGATAATCGCGAGCGTCCCTTCTGAACCAATAATTAAGCGAGTCAAATCGTAACCAACTACGCCTTTGCTGGTATAAACACCGACCTTCATTTCTTCGCCCGCTCCTGTGACGACGCGCAAACCTAGTGTGTTTTCACGCGGCGTGCCGTATTTCACCGCTTTAGGTCCCGCAGAATTGTAGGCTAAATTCCCACCCACGCTACAAAATGCCGCACTTGTTGGATCGGGCGACCAAAAAAATCCAGCACTTTTAACGTAATCTTGAACTTCTTGATTCGTAATCCCTGTTTGAACTTTGATGTAACGATTATCAGGCGAAAAATCTAAAACCTGTTTCATACGTTCGAGTGATAAAACTAAACCGCCGTGTAATGGCACAATTGCGCCAGTCGTTCCCGTTCCACGTCCACGCGCGGTTATTTTGATTTCAAATTCATTGCACAGTTGAACCGTTTTTAAAACTTGCTCATGCGTTGTCGGAAAAACAACTATTTGCGGCAAAGCGTGACGGCGGCTGTTATCGTAACCGTAAGTCCAGCATTCTTCAGGATCGGTAAGCATATCATTTTTTGAAAAAACGCTTTTTAGCGCGTTCAAAAATTCGGTGGGAAGATTTTTTTGCATGAGAATTTTTAATACGGTGAAATAGAAATGAAAAAGGGCGAATGATATTCGCCCATACGATGGTTAATCGATGTAATCAAATACCGTCACAAGCTGACGAATATCAGGCTCAAGTCGAACCACGTTAATCACAACCGTACCTTCGTCACGATGCACACGCCCCATCAAATAAACGCTACTTTGTTCAACCACTACTTTGATGAGTGAGGAATCAAAATTCGGCAAATCATGAATTTGTTTTAACGCTTGTTTGATATTTTGCGTAATGCGACGGTCATTCGCCCGCGATAAATTATCGCTCGGATAATCAACAATTAAATTGTCATGAACCATTTTGACGTTTTTCACGATACGCACCATTTCGATAATTTTGGTTTTAATCGTTTCATTCATCGCTTCGCCCGTTAGCAAAACGGCACCGTTATAAACCGCCACATTTACATGAGAAAATCGGCGAATTTGATCATCGTCCCGCAAATTTTCTTTGATGTTAGTTTCAACATCTTTATCAATTTCAGCCGTATCGGTTGTGCGGCGATCTGCAATTGAATACGAATTGGTGCGAATTTTTTTCGTGCTACAGCCCGATAAAATTGAAAGCGAACAAATCAAAATAATCAGAAACTTCAAATTTTTCATGGCTTTAAACGGGGTGTGCATCAGGCAAAACAATGTTGAGTTCAAGCGTTTCGCGATTGTCGTTTTGCTCTAAATTTATGGTCATCGCGTCTTGATTAACATTGACGTATTTTTGAATCACTGCGAGTAATTCTTTTTGTAATTCAGGTAAATAAGAAGGTTGGCTATCTGACGCGCGTTCGTAAGCTACCAAAATTTGCAGCCGTTCCTTTGCTAAAGACGCAGAACTCGTTTTAGAACTTCTAAAATAATCCAGAAGACTCATTTTACTTGCCTCCGAATAATTTCCTGAAAAACCCACTTTTTTCATCAATGAATCGATGTGGTTTATTTTCACCTAAATAACGCGCAACGATGTCAGCGTAAGCTTGTCCTGCTTCGCTTTTTTCGTCAAGAATGACGGGCGTTCCTGCATTTGAGGAAGTCAAAACCGATTTCGATTCTGGAATAACACCAAGCAAATGCAACGACAAAATGTCTTGAACATCGTCCAAACTCATCATTTCGCCTGATTTCACTCGCTCTGCCGAATAACGCGACAATAATAAATACTCTTTAATCGGTTCTTCACCACGTTCAGCCCGACGCGATTGACTCGACAAAATGCCCAACATTCGATCAGAGTCGCGCACAGATGACACTTCAGGATTTGTCACGATAAACGCATCGTCAGCAAAATACATTGCTAAATGTGCGCCTGTTTCAATTCCAGCGGGTGAATCACAAACGATATATTTAAAATCTTTCGATAATTCTTCTAAGATTTTTTCAACGCCTTCGAGCGTTAACGCATCTTTATTTCGTGTTTGTGAGGCGGGCAAAATCGAAAGTAAATTGCAGTTTTTATCTTTAATTAACGCTTGATTCAACGTTGCTTCACCGTTAATCACGTTAATAATGTCGTACACCACGCGGCGTTCACAGCCCATAATTAAATCTAAATTTCGCAAACCTACGTCGAAATCGATGACGACCGTTTTATGTCCTTTTTTTGCTAAACCCATTGAAATTGCTGCGCTCGTGGTTGTTTTACCCACGCCACCTTTACCTGACGTTACAACAATAATTCGTGCCACTTATATCCTCCAAAAGAATCTTGATTAAGTCGATTAAACAATAGGTTTAACGACTAAGGTGTTTTTCTGTAAATAAATTTGAACGGGGGTATTTGAAATCGCCCCGTGAATGTCATCGCTAATTTTATAATTACCCGCGATTGAAATGAGTTCGGCTTGCAAATCGGAACAAAAAATTCGGGCTTCGGTGTTACCTTGAACCCCTGCCAACGCTCGTCCGCGCAATGTGCCATAAACGTGGATATTGCCTTCCGCCAAAATTTCTGCGCCTGCGCCCACTTGTGCTAACACAATTAAATCACCGTGCGAATAAATCCGTTGTCCAGAACGAATGGGTTTGGTAATCATCATCGTGGTGGAATCATTTTCTACAAATTCATCATTTGTGGGAGCTTTGATTACCTTTGATTTCGTATCAATTTTGACATCGTTCGTGGGAGCCGTATTTAGCGGAATTCCTAATGCAATGGCTTGCGCTTGTTGCAACTCATTGCCACTACGAATTCCCACCACAAACAAACCTGCTTTGCGAATGACCGTTACTAAATCTGCAAAATCTAAAATTAACTGTTTTTTGTGTACTTCACCTAAATCAACCACAACTGGCGAATGTTTGAAAAATTCAGGTGCGAGTTTTACTTTTTCGTTGAGTAATTGCTCAATAAGCATCAAATCGTTACTAGCAAGGCTCAAAACTGGCACAGAAAAAGTGCTGCTTTTGAATTCTACAGCAGGGGGAGAATGAGAGTTTATCGTCATTTTTGGATTCAACGGGTTTCAAATAATGGCTTGAATTCTAACACCGCTACCGATAAAAATCATTTTTCTGTGCGTGCTATAATTTCGCCCATAACACTTAATTTTTAACGATTTTTAACGGATTTTTTAATGAGCGCACCGCATATTGGTTTTATTAGTTTAGGCTGCCCGAAAGCGTTGGTAGACAGTGAACGTATTTTGACCACGTTACGCACCGAGGGTTATCACATTTCACCGACTTATGAAAATGCCGATTTAGTAGTGGTGAATACCTGTGGTTTTATTGATTCGGCGGTGGAAGAATCGCTCGACAGCATTGGTGAAGCGTTGGCGAAAAATGGCAAAGTAATTGTCACTGGTTGTTTAGGTTCACGCGAAGCTGAAATTCGGGCTAAACATCCGCAAGTTTTAAAAGTGACTGGCGCACACGCTTTCGATGAAGTCGTCGCCGCCGTTCATGAATATCTTCCCGCGCCACACCAACCGTTTTTAGATTTATTACCACCGCAAGGCGTAAAACTTACGCCTGACCATTATGCGTATTTGAAAATTTCCGAAGGTTGCAACCATCGTTGCACGTTCTGCATTATTCCCTCGATGCGTGGTGATTTAGTGAGTCGTCCGATTGATGAAGTATTGCGCGAAGCCGAAAATTTGGCGAATGCGGGTGTAAAAGAATTGTTAGTTGTGTCGCAAGATACCAGTGCTTACGGTTTGGATTTGAAATATGCGCCACACGATTGGAAAAATAAAACCTATCAAACGCGCTTTTATGATTTAGCGGATGCGTTGGGCGATTTGGGAATTTGGGTGCGAATGCACTACGTTTATCCCTATCCACACGTTGATAATGTCATTCCGTTAATGGCAGAAGGCAAAATTTTGCCGTATTTGGATATTCCCTTTCAGCACGCAAATTCACGCATTTTGAAATTGATGAAACGTCCCGCCGCCACCGAAAATAATTTAACGCGAATTAAAGCGTGGCGCGAAGTGTGTCCCGATATTACGTTGAGAAGTACGTTTATTGTCGGTTTTCCTGGTGAAACAGACCGCGAATTTGAAGAATTATTAGGATTTTTAGACGAAGCACAATTAGATCGCGTTGGCGCGTTTGCGTATTCACCTGTAAAAGGTGCTAATGCAAATGATTTGCCCGATCAAATTCCTGAAGACGTTAAACAAGAACGTTTAGCGCGTTTCATGGCACATCAAGCGGAAATTAGCGCAAACCGTTTGCAACGTCGCGTCGGGCGAATTGAAACTGTGTTAATTGACGAAGTCGTTGAAGAAGGTGCGGTGGCGCGTAGCAAAGCGGATGCACCTGAAATTGATGGGCAAGTTTTCATTGATGGCGCGACACATTTAAAAGTCGGTGAGTTTGTACAGGTCGAAATCGAAGAGGCAGACGATTATGATATGTGGGGAAAATTGGTTTAATTTTTTGAGGTAATTTTTTTAATCGTGTTTTATTTTGGAGGTAGTTTTTATGACAAAAATCGTTGAAATTAGAGCAAGAGAAGTTTTAGATTCGCGCGGCAATCCAACTGTTGAAGCAGATGTGATTTTGGCTTCTGGCATCATCGGTAGTGCAATGGTTCCATCTGGGGCATCAACAGGCGAACGTGAAGCCATTGAATTACGCGATGGCGACAAAGCGCGTTATTTAGGTAAAGGTGTTTTGAATGCGGTAAAAAATGTTCAAACTGAAATTCACGATGCGATTGTTGGCATGGATGTCAATGAACAAACGGCGATTGACGAAAAAATGATTGCGCTTGATGGCACAGAAAGCAAAAGTCGTTTAGGCGCAAATGCGTTGTTAGCGGTTTCAATGGCAGCGGCACGGGCAGCTGCTAATGCTAAACAACAACCACTTTACCGTTCATTAAATACAACGGGCGAATTTATAATGCCTGTGCCGATGATGAACATTATCAACGGTGGTTCACACGCCGACAACAGCGTCGATTTGCAAGAATTCATGATTTTGCCTGTTGGCGCACCGAATTTCCGTGAAGCAATCCGTTATGGCGCGGAAGTTTTTCACAACTTGGCAAAAGTTTTAAAAAGCAAAGGATTAGCCACAACCGTTGGTGATGAAGGTGGTTTTGCCCCGAATTTGTCTTCAAATGAAGAAGCCATCGAAGTTATTTTGCAAGCGATTGATATGGCGGGCTACAAAGCAGGTCAGGACATTTATTTAGGTTTAGACGCGGCAGCTTCAGAGTATTTCCACGATGGCATTTACGATTTAGCGTCAGAAAACAAAACCTACACATCTGCACAAATGGTCGATTTCTTAGCCGATTGGGTGAATCGTTATCCAATTATCAGCATTGAAGACGGTTTCGATGAAAACGATTGGGACGGTTGGAAATTGATGACTGAAAAAGTGGGCAACAAAATTCAACTCGTTGGCGACGATTTATTTGTAACGAATCCGAAAATTTTGGCGCAAGGCATTGAACGTAACATTGCAAATTCAATTTTGATTAAAGTGAACCAAATTGGCACCTTAACCGAAACCTTTGAAGCGATTACGATGGCGCACAAAGCAGGTTATTCTGCCGTCATGTCGCACCGTTCGGGTGAAACCGAAGATACAACGATTGCGGATTTAGCGGTTGCAAAAGGCACTGGTCAAATTAAAACAGGTTCGTTAAGCCGTTCAGATCGGATTGCGAAATACAACCGTTTGATGAAAATCGAAGAAGAATTAGGCTCGCTTGCAAAATACGCAGGTCGTAGCGCGTTCAGAATGTTGTAAAAATGGAGCAGGAATGCAAACTTCGGTTTGCATTCCGAATTTATGAAAATAATCGTTTTAATCCTTCTCGTCCTGATTGGACAATTGCAATATCGTTTATGGTTTGGCGATGGCAGCATCCACGAAATCAACGTTTATCAAACCCGTTTAAACGAGTTAAAAATTCAAGTCGATGAAAAGAAACATCGAAACGACAGACTTTATGCAGAAGTTTTAGATTTACGCAAAGGTCAAGAAGCCGTTGAAGAACGCGCCCGTGACGAACTTGGCATGATTAAAAGCGGTGAGACATTTATTCAAGTTATCGAATAAAACCGTGTTTTTTTTAATCATCCACGTCGATATTTAATTCATTGACTTTTCGGGTCAACGTATTTCGCCCATAACCTAATAAAACAGCGGCTTCATGACGTTTATTCCCCGTAAAATCTAACGCCGCTTTAATCAAAATACTTTCCACCGTTGGAATAATTTGTTTTGCAATTTCGGCGGTTTTATTATGCAAATACTGATCAATCCTTAAACGCAATAACACTTCCCAGTCTCCATCATTTGAAGGCATTTTTTCATTGCCCGTCATCAGCAATTCGGGTGGTAAATCATGAAGATGTATTTCACGTCCCGAAGCCATGACTGTCAACCAACGACAAGTATTTTCTAATTCCCGCACATTTCCACGCCAATCTAAATGACTTAATAACGTTTCAACATCAGGTCTTAAAACCTTAATTTCCATATCTAACTCTTTTGCAGCTTCCCGCAAAAAGTGGTGCAACAATAAAGGAATGTCTTGCTTTCGTTCACGCAATGGCGGAATGTGAATCCGAATCACATTCAATCGATGAAATAAATCTTCTCGAAATCGTCCTTGTTTCACCAGTTCTTCTAATGCTTGATGCGTAGCGGCAATAATTCGCACATCTACTTTTGTCGAAGCGTAAGCTCCCACGGAATAAAATTCGCCGTCCGCCAACACGCGCAACAATCGAGTTTGTAATTCGGCTGGCATATCACCAATTTCGTCTAAAAATAACGTGCCACCATTAGCTTGCTCAAAACGCCCTGCCCGCCGCTGAATCGCGCCTGTGAATGCGCCTTTTTCATGTCCAAATAATTCCGATTCCATTAAATCTTTTGGAATTGCCGCCATATTTAACGCAATAAAAGGTTTCGCACTACGCGGGCTATGTCGATGCAAGGCTTTCGCCACGAGTTCTTTTCCCGTGCCTGATTCACCGTTAATTAACACCGTAATTTGTGATCGCGCCAAACGCCCAATTGCACGAAAAACTTCCTGCATCGCAGGAGCTTCGCCAATAATATCTGGAATGGCACTTTGTTTTAATATGGCGGGGTTTATCGCCGCTTCACGCTGTTGCTGAGAATGAATACACGCCCGCCTTGTCAATTCAACAAGATCATTCACGTCAAAAGGTTTCGGTAAATAATCAAATGCACCGCCATGAAATGAAGCCACCGCACTGTCCAAATCAGAATGTGCCGTCATCACAATAACAGGCAATTCGGGATGTTCGAGTTGAAGTTTGTCGAGTAATTCTAAGCCGTTCATATTCGGCATTCGAATATCGGTAATCAAAACGGCTGGGATTTCTTCTTCTAATGCGTTAAGTAGCTCTTTGGCATTTTGAAAACTGCGGGTGGATATGTCGGATTTTTGCAGTGCTTTTTCGATGACCCATCGAATCGATTTATCGTCGTCAACAATCCAAACAGTTTCTAATTCATTCATTTCGTTTTTTTAAATCATGTCGAGTTTATACAGCTCACAATTTTAGCTTAGTAAATAAAATATCCGCACACAAAAAAGCAGGCAGATTATAAAAATTTGCCTGCTTCTTTCAGTTTAAAAACAGCGGAGAATTAACCGACTGGATTTGACCATTTCCAATTTTGAATTTCTGGCATATCTTCGCCATATTTCGAGATGTATTGTTTGTGATCAATCAATTTATTTCGCAATGCTTGTTTGAGATAAACCGCTTGATCTTTCAAACGTGGTACGCGATCAATCGCATCCATTGCCAAATGGAAACGATCCACTTCGTTCATCACTACCATATCGAATGGCGTTGAAGTCGTACCTTCTTCTTTGTAGCCACGAACGTGCAGATTTGCATGATTCGAGCGGCGATAAGTCAAGCGATGAATCAACCAAGGGTAGCCGTGATACGCAAACACAACAGGTTTGTCGTGCGTGAATAATTCGGTAAATGACGCATCACTCAAACCGTTTGGATGTTCGGTTTCAGGTTGCAACTTCATTAAGTTCACCACGTTAATCACGCGGATTTTTAAGTCTGGCACTTCGCGGCGCAAAATATCAACAGCGGCTAAACATTCCAATGTCGGAACATCGCCCGCGCAAGCCATCACAACATCTGGTGACGTGCCGTTGTCATTACTTGCCCATTCCCAAACGCTTACACCCGCTTCACAATGTTTCGCCGCAGCGTCCATTGACAACCATTGTGGCGCAGGTTGTTTGCCTGCCACGATAACATTCACATAATTGCGGCTACGCAAAACGTGATCTGTTACAGACAACAACGTGTTTGCATCGGGTGGTAAAAACACGCGAATCACTTCGGCTTTTTTATTCACAACGTGATCGATGAAACCTGGATCTTGATGTGAAAAACCGTTGTGATCTTGTCGCCAAACGTGCGAAGTCAACAAATAGTTAAGCGATGCAATCGGTCTGCGCCAAGGAATACGATTCGTCGTTTTAAGCCATTTTGCGTGCTGGTTAAACATCGAATCAATCAAATGAATAAACGCTTCGTAGCACGAGAAGAAACCATGACGACCTGTCAATAAATAGCCTTCGAGCCAACCTTGACAAGTGTGTTCGCTCAAAATTTCCATTACGCGACCGTCTTGAGACAAATCGGTATCTTCTGGAAGAATTTTTTCCATCCAAACGCGCGACGTTGCAGCAAATACGTCATCCCAACGATTTGACGAGGTTTCATCGGGTCCAAAAATACGGAAGTTATGTTGCTGACGATTATTTTTCATAATGTCACGCAAGAAGGTTCCCATCACCCGTGTGGCTTCAGCTTCAACGCTACCAGGTGTTGGTACGTTTACCGCGTAATCCCGAAAATCTGGCATTCTTAAATCACGCAACAAAATACCGCCGTTTGCGTGCGGATTATCACCGATACGACGATTTCCAAGTGGTGCAAGTTCTTGTAGTTCAGGAAGTGGCGCCCCGTTTTCATCGAATAATTCTTCGGGTTTATAGCTTTTTAGCCAATTTTCTAAAATCGTAATGTGTTCAGGATTATTCGCTAAACCCGATAATGGCACTTGATGTGAACGCCAAAAATCTTCGGTTTTCTTGCCATCAACACTTTCAGGACCTGTCCAACCTTTTGGCGTACGCATGATAATCATGGGCCAACGTGGACGTTGTAAAGTTTTGGTATCTTCTGCAGTGCGCCATTCATGTTGAATTGCTTTAATGTCAGTAATACACGCTTCTAAAACTGCTGCCATTTTTGGATGGACAATGTCAGGATCGTTGCCTTCAACGAAATGCACGTCGTAACCGTAACCCTCAAATAATTTTACCAATTCTTCTTCGCTAATTCGGCTTAAAAGCGTTGGATTAGCGATTTTATAACCGTTCAAATGCAAAATTGGTAACACCGCGCCATCACGCGCAGGGTTTAAAAATTTGTTTGAATGCCACGAAGCCGCCATTGGACCTGTTTCAGCTTCGCCGTCGCCAATGACACAGCACGCAATCAAATCTTGATTGTCAAACACGTTACCGTAAGCGTGTGACAGCGCGTAGCCTAATTCACCGCCTTCATGGATTGAGCCTGGCGTTTCGGGGGCAACGTGGCTTGGAATACCACCTGGAAAAGAGAATTGATGAAACAAATGTTTCATGCCTTCTTTATCGAGCGAAATGTTAGGGTAAAACTCGCTGTAAGTGCCTTCGAGCCAGCAATTTGCAACCATCGCAGGTCCGCCGTGACCAGGACCACAAATAAAAATCATGTTCAAATCATGTTCTTTAATGACACGATTAACGTGAACATGAATGAAATTCAAACCTGGCGTAGTTCCCCAGTGTCCAAGTAGACGGGGTTTGATGTGTGAAATGTTTAGCGGTTCAGTTAAAAGCGGATTATCGAGCAAATAAATTTGTCCGACAGACAAATAATTCGCCGCTCGCCAATAAGCATTCATTTTGGCTTGTAACGTGGAATCGAGTTTGAAATTGTATGTTTTTTCTTGCATAAAAATTCCCTAAAAAGATTAAATCAGAATGTACGAACGACTGGTAAAGTCGCAGGTGTCGATATTACTACTAAATCGGGGCAAGGTAACACAATAAGTTTAAGGTTATATGACAAGTTTTTCAGGATATTGATTCAATTTAATGTGGAATTAAACACAAATAGAAGTTACGCATTGATGAAACGTTTGAATTATGCTTGAGAGAACCTATCATCCATGAAAAAATCTCGTGATAAGAAACATAACTCGTCCAAGCACAGCCCGTTGCAATCTATCGATGTACATTGGTTTTTTATTGAGCGAACCAAAATATGTCAGTTGTCGTCGGTTAGATACCGTGTTAAAAGTCAAGAAACCTGACCATAATTTTCACGGTAAGATTGACGTGTTTTAAGAGCTCCAAAACATAATTGCACTAATTTTTTCATGGCAGCACATAACGCAGAACGTTTTGATTTTCCACGTTCTAACAACCGAAGATATAAGGATTTAACGTGCGGATTATAACGAGTGGCGGAAATCGCAGCCATGTAGAGAATCGCTCTCATGTGTGGCGGACCCGCTTTTGAAATACAAGAGCGTCCCAAAATGGATGAACCTGATTGACGTTGAACAGGCACTAAACCCAGATAAGCTGTGAGTTTGTTGGCATCTTCAAAATGGTGGTTATGAACGATTGCTAATAAATGATTGCTGACTTGAGGACCGACTGCTGGAATGCTTTTAAGTAATTCCAAATCTTCTTTGAAATTGGCATGGCTGTTTGTATGGTCATCAATATCTTTTTGAATTTTGCTGAGTTGTATTTCTAAAAATTCAATTGAATCCGTGATGGATTTC
>CANKON010000021.1 GCA_947484105.1 Methylococcaceae bacterium
ACTGCATTGTTTATGAGCAGTCCCACTTTGGTACGTAAGGGTCGGGTTTGCGAACGAAAAAAGACTTCGGCATCTAAAAAACTCGATTTTTACAAGCGCAGAAAAAAGCATTGTTTTTAAAGACTTTTTTCTTAACTTAATGGCATTGGTCTTAGATGGCGGCAAAACACAGGAGTTACAAAAATGGCAATCAAAAAAAGAAATGGTATCTGGCACATTGACTTCTTCACTCCAAACGGCGAGCGAATACGCCGAACTGCTGGGACTGAAAACAAGCAACAAGCCCAAGAATTGCACGACCGCCTAAAAGTCGAATCGTGGCGTGTCGAGCAAGTAGGTGACAAGCCAAAGCGAACTTGGGAGCAAGCGGTGGTTCGTTATTTGACTGAACACTCGCAAAAGAAAAGCGTTGTGACTGATAAGTTTCATTTACGTTGGGTAAACGAATACTTACACGGCAAACAACTTGTTGAAATAAGTAAATCCACTCTTGATAATTTGAAGAATGAAAAGCTAAAAACAGGAGTAAGTAACGCGACAGTTAATCGGGTGCTAGCTACTGTGCGAAAAGTATTAAATGCTGCAAAGAATGAGTGGGAATGGATAGACAATGTCCCATCGGTAAAAATGCTTACAGAACCAAAAAGTCGTGTTCGCTGGTTAAGTGTTGACGAAGCGAAACGGATTATGACAGAACTACCAGAACACTTGGCGGCAATGGCTAAATTTTCTCTGGCGACAGGATTGCGTGAAAGTAATGTAACTGGTTTGACATGGGAACAGGTGGATTTGTCACGTCGATGCGCTTGGATTCATGCTGAAAATGCAAAAGCAGGCAAGGCAATTGCTGTTCCGTTAAACGCCGATGCACTTTCTGTTTTACGCGCTCAGGTTGGAAAGCACTCAACAAATGTTTTTTGCTATAAAGGCAAAATAATAGTCGGTGCAAATACAAAGGCATGGAGAGCGGCTTTGGTTCGGGCGGGAGTTTCTGATTTTCGGTGGCATGACCTTCGCCATACTTGGGCAAGTTGGCACGTTCAAAACGGAACACCTCTAAACGTTTTAAAAGAATTGGGTGGTTGGGCTGATTTGTCGATGGTTTTGCGATATGCACATCTGTCAAGTGACCATCTAAGTGGTTATGCGGCAAATATCGAAAATCGAAATCACGGCACAAATACGACACAAGCACAAAAAAGCCCTATTAGCGAAAACCGCCACAGGGCTTGAATTTATTGGTCGGAACGATAGGATTTGAACCTACGACCCCTTGTCCCCCAGACAAGTGCGCTACCAAGCTGCGCTACGCCCCGATTTGATCTTTTATATACTATAAGTGCCAAGGTTACACTATGATTGACCAATTTTCCACTGATATTGATAACAGGTACAATCAGAAACTTCTGATATTTGAGCTTTATTGAATGATAAATAAAAACATTAAAATCGAATTGAAACCTTTTCTGCGTTGGTGGAAACGTGAGTTAGCATTTTTAATTCCCGTCAAAGTACGTCAATTTTTTCATATACCACGCGGTGTAATTATCATTCGTCCCATTGGCGAACAATTTGAATTCAGTTATGAAATTAACAAACAGACAGAAATTTTAGCGACCGTTGCACAAGATATTTCTAATGCAGAAAGTATTAAAAATTTAATCAATGCTGACCGTTTTAAAAACGCTATTTTCGTTTTACGTTTATCAAACCGTGATGCACTGAACAAAACGTTAAATTTACCACTCGCCGCACAATCCAACGTATCGCAAGTCGTGAGTTATGAATTGGATCGTTACAGCCCATTCAAAGCAGAACAGGTTTATTTTGCAACGCACGTTGAGCGTATTGACACGGAAACTGGACAGCTTATTGTGCAGTTAATGATTGTGCCGCGAAATTTGCTCGAAAACCTTTATGCGAATTGTAAAAAATTAGGCATTGCATTGCATTATGTTGATGTTGAAAATTACCCAAATGATTTACAGCAATTGCATTTTTCTTACAATTTACTTCCTGTCCATTTACAACCCCAAATTGCTAAGACGCCGCGCCGCATTATGACGGGATTAGTCGCCTTATCGCTACTTTTAAGCGTTGCAAGTTTAGTTTTTCCACTGTGGTTGGAATATCAAGCCGTCGAAAATTTACAAATCAAAATTGCCAAAATAGACAAAGAAGTCAAAGCCGTTAAAACCTTGCAATCCGATATGGATGTCATGCGTGAAGAAAATCAAGCACTTATTAACGAAAAAATAACCGTTCCATCAGTCGTTGCAATCTTGAATGAAATCAGCGCGTTAATGGAAGATGACAGTTGGCTTTCGTATTTGCAATACAGCGAAGGTCAATTGCAATTACAAGGTGAATCAAAGGCGGCATCTAATTTGCTTACAGACTTGGAAGCGTCCGACTATTTTGCCAATGCTAATTTTGCCTCGCCTGTTACCCAAGACAAAGCCAGCGGCATGGAACGTTTTCAAATTTCTGCACAAATTACCAAACCAGAAAATGTTGAAAATAGTGACGCGACAACTGAAACGGCTGTCGAAGAACCAAACGAATTGACTGATGAAACACCGACAGAACCGACTGTTCAAGATGTAACAACTGAAGAGGCAAACACTGAAAATGGTACTCCAGAAGAATAATCAAAATGAGCGTTGGCTAGCAGTTAGCTTATTGTTAGCCGTAATAGGCTTTATAAGTTTCGTCATTATTTTGCCGCTCGTGAATCAAGGGTTAGCGCTGCACGAAGAAAAAAATGCGCTTGGTTTTCGTTTTGAGCAATATGAGCGAATTTTGGCGCGTAAACAAAGTGTTATTGATGAAATGGAAATGCTGAAATCGCAAATTGCCGATCAAAATTATTTAAGTACCCAAAATACCAGCGCGTTAGCCTCAGCAGAATTACAGGAAATGATTAAACAAGCAATTGTTGAAGCGGGCGGTCAATTGAGCAGCACACAAGGTTTACCTGTCGTGACAAAAAATAATTTTAATCACATTCCCATTAACGTTCGCATGACGGGAAGTAGCGAGGTTTTACGCGCGGTGCTGCACAAAATTGAAACCGCTACACCGCTTGTCGTTGTTGAGCAAATCGACATTCGCCCGATGCGCGGGGTTCGTAATAAAACGACACATCAAATCGACCAAAGCAATGAATTAAGCGTCAATTTTCAAGCGATTAGTTTTATGAAAAAACCAGCCGCATGAATCGTCCGCTCCTTTATGTTTTAATCACGTTGAATGTGTTTCTCGCCGCTATTTTAGGGGCGGAATGGGCGACAAATACTGAACCGCAGCCTGTAAAAACATCAGCGCAAACTCAAAATAATAATGCTGAATTGGATGAAGCATTGCCCGAATTAGATTTAACGGCGACAAGTGAAGACGATTACAGTGATTTGGTGGAGCGTCCACTATTTATTAAAGGTCGCAAACCTGTGAATGAACCAGAACCTGAAACTGCAACTGCGGCGGTGAAAAAGGTGGAAGCGTTTAATTGGGAATTGACAGGTATTTTTACCACACCAAAAGGTGTAACCGCATTTTTGAGTAGAACCAATACCAAAGTCCCGAAAGATAATTATCGCAAACCCAAAATTGGCGAAGAATTAGACGGCTGGAAAATCACAGAAATTAACACTGACAACATAATTTTAACGCAAGCAGGTGAAACGAAAATTTTGCAATTACGAAAAGCAAAACCTAAATCTCCACTGAAAGCGGATATAAATAAGCCACAGCAGCCCGTCGCCCCAGTTTCCGAAAAACCAACGCAACAACAGGGAGCGCTGTCGCAAACGTTGCAAATACCTAGTGCCGTGAATAACATTGAGCCACAAGCTGATGAAAGTGTCGAAGCTGTGCCAGAATAAAAAATAAGCAATTTTAAAAATCGAAAATAAAATGAAATCACCCCACAAATTAACTTTTTTAACTACCGCTATTTTAAGTTTAGCGACGTTGTCTGGCTGCGAATTATTAAATCCGCAACGCCCCAAATTACCGATTACGTCGCACGCGCCAATGCCAAGTGAAACTATTCCGCAATTACAAAATAAATCTGTGGCAAATGACGCACAAAAACCGAAAAGTGAGTTATTTCCCAGCAACGATTACGCCAAAGATATTCCTGTTGCGAGTGAACAAGCGGCTCAAAATTCAGTTGGTAAAAAAGCTAAAGGGGAATTCAATTTAAATTTTGACGAAGCGGATTTAGGCGAAGTAGCAAAAGTTGTTTTGAGTGATATTTTGGGACAGAATTACGTTTTAAGTCCGAAAGTCGCGGGCAAAGTCACGCTGCAAACCACCCATCCTTTGAGTAAAGAAGAATTATTGCCAACGCTCGAAATGGTGTTGAGCATGAACAATGCGGCATTGGTCAAAGATGGTGACATTTACCATATCGAACCGCTAAACGAAGCGTTATACAGTGCGAATTTTAGTTCAAATCGTGGCGGAAAATTTGGTTATCAAATGCGCGTCATTCCAGTGAAAAATGTTGCGGTTGATAATATCGCAGATTTAATCAAACCGCTTTTACACGAAAAAACACTTTTAACGGTCGATGGACGACGTAATTTATTAGTTGTTTCAGGGGCGGCGGATGAATTAGCGCGAATTATGGACATGGTGAATACGTTCGACATCGATATTTTGAAAGGACGTTCTTTCGCGCTTTTTCCACTTGCTCACGTCGATTCAGAAACACTCATCAAAGAATTAGACGAAGTATTTTACAAAAAAGCGAAAGGTGATGAAGAACAATTTTTTAAATTTATTCCGATTGAACGCTTAAATGCCGTGTTGGCAATTACGCATCAAGCCCGTTATTTGAAAGACATTGAACAATGGGTCACACGTTTAGACCGCGCCAATTCCACAACAGGCGGCGGTGTCAATGTCTACAAAGTGCAACACGTTGATGCTATCGAATTAGCGGATACATTGAATGATATTTTTGGAAATGGCAGCAGTTCTTCTCGTCGTGAAAAATCGCCTAAATTAGCAGGCGGCAAAAAATCGAGTTCGTTAACCAATAAAACGTCAGATAAAACCGACAAAACATCAGACACGAAAAAAACAACAGCGCAACGTTCAACATCAAGCGGTTCAACGGGCGATGCGAAAGTGTCAAATGTAGGAGAAGTGCGAATTATTGCGGATGAATCCAATAACAGTTTAATCATCGTGGCGACCGCGCAAGAATACGAAATTATTCGCCCGATTATGAATCAGTTGGATGTCATGCCGTTGCAAGTGTTGGTTGATGCGACGATTGTTGAAGTGACATTGACTGACGATTTGAAATACGGTTTGCAGTGGTATTTTAATCACAACAACGGTGGTTCAAATTCAGTGAATAGCAATAAATTAGGTGACATTTCAAAAGATGTGGCAGGTGCTGCTGCAACAGCCGCAACAGGTGGATTTGGTTATTCATTTTTAAGTAATTCAAACGACATTGGCGCAGTGTTAAACGCACAAGCGAGCAATAATAATGTCAACGTGATTTCGTCGCCGTCGTTGATGGTGTTGAATAATCAAGAAGCCAGCATTCAAGTTGGTGAAGAAATTTCCTTATCTACAGGAACATTTGGTATCGGAACTGTGAACAGCACCACCACGCCGTTAACCCAAAATCAACAACGGAAAACAGGCGTAAAATTGAAAATTAAACCGCGTGTTAATGCAAATGGTTTGGTGACAATGGAAGTGACGCAAAGCGTTGAAGATGTTGCCGAAAGCCTCAAAGAGGGGGAGGTGAATCCGCGTATCTCGACCCGTGAAATTGAAAGTTCCGTGGCAATTCAAAGCGGCGAATCGATTGTTTTGGGCGGTTTGATTAAAGATAAAAATACAAACAACGAAGGTGGAATTCCACTTTTGCACGAAATCCCCGTTTTGGGCAGCTTATTTGGCAACAAAAGCAAAGGTCAAAATAAAATCGAACTCGTTGTTTTAATTACGCCGCGTGTGGTGAAAAGTCGCCAAGATGCGAATATGATTACCAACGAATTTAAACGCAAACTCAGTGGAATTTACGAAGATGACGCAACCCTCATTAAATGAACAAATTGAAAAAATCTTAGCCGAAGAAGCCGCACAACTTGAACAAAACAGTTGGGGCAACAAATTAAAACGCTTGTGGCAAGCTGACAATAAAAAACAGGCGTTTAAAGCCGAACTTTTTGCGATGTGGCGCGGTTTAAGCAAAAAAGGCGTTTTTACCTTATTTCTGATTGTGGCATTTGTATTTGCACTGACATTTTCGGTATTGTGAAATTCACACCGTGAAAATTAACGACCTGTGTTTTGCAAATGTTCAAGTAGACCTTTGTAGTATTCGAGCATTTGCGTTAAAAAAAGAATGGCTGCGTCGATTTCATTTTTAACATCGTGAACAAAATTGTGGTGCTGAAAAGTTTCTTGTGAATAAAACGACATTCCCATGTAAATCGTATTTAAACCCATCGCAATCATAATGAACGCCGCAGATTTCAACATCAAACCCCGAAAATGCGCGTTCATTTTACCGAATGCCACGCTGATAAATAACATCGTCGGCAACGTTCCCGCTCCAAACGTCAACATCAATAAACCACCATCTAAAATTGTTGGTGCAGAAGTCGCTTTTACCGCCATCGCAAACGTCAATGGGCAAGGCATTAAACCATTCATTAAACCTGCCAATGACGCACCAATCAAACCGCCTTTGGTGCGAGAAGCCGCATAACCTTTGCGAATAAAATTCATCGGCAACAAACGAATCGAACCTTGAAACGGAATCCAACCTAAAATTCCAAATGCTAAAATAATTACAACCGAACCAATGAACATTTGCAAAATGCTTTGGATTTTTCCAAAAATTCCGCTGGAAACCAGCACAACACCCAACGCGGCAGCGGCAAAACCCACCATTGTATAAACGCTGATTCGCGCAAATTGATAAAACAAATACGGTAAATAACTGCGCGTCGCGGTTGAATTCATAAAATAACCTGATACCAACGCACCACACATTCCTAAACAATGCCCACTTCCGAGCATTCCCGCCATAAACGCTAAACCATAATCAAAGCCGCCCGATGCCGCCATGACGTGCATACTGTGATCCATTGTTGAATGATCCATAAAAATTCCTTTTTAGTTTTTGTTTAAACGAAGTGAATTCACAATCACCGATACAGAACTCAACGCCATCGCCGCTGAGGCAATCATGGGATTTAAACGCCCCGCTGCCGCAACGGGAATCGCAATCACGTTATAACCAAATGCCCAAAACAGGTTTTGTTTAATGACGGTAATCGTTTTTTTGCTGAGTTCAATGCCGTTCGTGACTTTTGAAATGTCGCCTTGAACGAGTGTCATATCTGCTGATTCAATTGCAACGTCTGTTCCCGTACCAATTGCAAAACCCACATCTGCTGCCGCCAATGCTGGCGCGTCGTTAATCCCGTCGCCAATCATGCCGACTTTTTTACCTTGCGCTTGATAATCTCGAATGATGCTTAATTTTTGTTCAGGCGTGGTGTTCGCAATCACGGTTTCAATGCCCACTTTCGCGGCGATATACAGCGCGGTTTTTTCAGTGTCGCCTGTGACAATTAAGGTTTCAATGCCTTGATTTTTCAACCGCAAAATTGCCGCTGCGGCATCAGGTCGCGCTTTATCTGCAATTCCAAAAACAGCGGCTTCTTTACCGTTTATTGCCATAAAAACAGGTGTTTTACCTTGTGACGCAAAATCACCTGCTGCGTTTTGCAAACCCTCAATTGAAATACTGCTTTCAACTAGCCACGCTTTATTACCAAGTAGAATTTTTTTACCGTCGATTTCAGCTTCAATGCCGCGTCCTGTTTCACTTTGAAAATGTGTGCAAGATTCGAGTTCAATATTTTTTTCAGCCGCATACAGTACGATTGCTTTGCCTAAAAAATGTTCCGAATTATGTTCTGCCGAGGCGGCTAATTTGATGATGTTGGTTTCGCTCAAACGGGAAAGTTTTAATAAATCGGTGACTTTCGGTTTACCTTCGGTAATCGTCCCTGTTTTGTCGAATACGATAACGTTGAGCTTTGCCGCCATTTCTAAACTTTCACCGTTGCGAATATAAATACCTTCGCGTGCGGCTTGACCTGCACCGACCATTATTGCTGCTGGCGTTGCCAAACCTAACGCGCAAGGGCAAGCAATCAATAAAACCGTAATGGCGTTGCCAAATGCAAAACTGAATGATGCACCCGCCGCAAGCCAACCGAGTAACGTTAAAGCCGATAATGCCATGACTGACGGAACGAAAATGGCTGAAATTCGGTCAACGTGTTTTTGAATCGGTAATTTTGTCGATTGCGCTTGGTCAACCATGTGAACAATGCCCGCTAAAACCGTATCCATGCCTATTGCAGTCACTCTAACGCGCAACGCACCGTTTCCATTGACGCAACCGCCGATGACTTTTGAACCTTCATTTTTAACAACAGGCAAACTTTCACCTGTGACCATTGATTCATCAACCATCGAAACGCCGTGAATGACTACGCCATCCGTCGGAATTTTTTCACCAGGTCGAACTAAAATCAAATCATCAATTTCAAGTAAATCTACGTCTACGATTTCTTCTAAATCACCTTTTAAACGGGTGGCAGTTTGCGGTTGTAAATCGACTAATTGTCGAATTGCTTCGCCTGCTTTGCCTTTTGCGCGTTCCTCTAAATAACGTCCGAGTAAAACAAAGGTAATAATTGCCGCCGCCGCTTCAAAATATAAATATCCACGACGATTGATAAACGCAGGCAAGCTGTAACCGTAAGCCGAGCCAACGCCTAACGCGATGAGCGAGTCCATATTTGCCGCGCGTTGCCTAGCTAACCGCCATGCTTTCGCAAAAAACGGAAAGCCTGCCCAAAACACCACGGGCGTAGTTAAAGCAAGTTGCATCCAATGTAATTTTCGTGACGTAACCATCGCCATTCCCGCGATAATCACGGGCGTACTTAAAACCGCTGCCCAAACAAAACGATTTTTAGCAACCGCCACACGATTTTGTTCTTTTTCGATTAACTTTTTACGTTGCGAAAGCGTGTCCATTGGATAAGTTTTATAGCCAATATGACTAACCAAATTGCCCACATCATCTTTGCTGAGTTGCCCTTGAACGGAAAGAGTCGAAGTACCGAAATTCACGCTCGCGGTTTTTACGCGCTCATCACGTTTTAAAACCATTTCAATCAACAACGCGCACGACGCACAACTCATGCCTTCAACCGCTAAATCAATGTCTTGTAATTTTCCGTCAAAATGTTTGTGTTCATGATGCGGCAAGGTTGGACTTTTATGCGCGATATTGCCTAAAACTGCATCAAGCAAAATCAATAAATTTTTCTTTGGTAAACCTGCAGGATCGAATTCAATCGTGACAGAACCGATTTCCCAAACGGTTTTGACGTGCTTAATTTCAGGGCGTTTTTTTAAAATAATTTCAAAAATATAGGCACGTTCTTGGTCATTTTTAATAATCGGCGACACAATCCGAATGCGGCGATTGAGTTGGTGAACGATTTGGAAGTTTTTTGTGGTCACAAAATCACCTTTATTTTTTGCGTGAACGAATCAGTAAGAAAAACATATAAAACGTAGCAAGCCACTCGTAGCGGTATCTAAACGGATTAAGCAACCATAATTTTGTAATGTGATCCCAATGGAGACGAATCAAAAACAACACCAAAATATCATTCAAAAAATCAATAATCGCTTTTTCAGGATCTTTCACAAACGCATTTGGTTTTTTTATCGCTAATTTTGTGATGATTTTCGCGGCTTTCAGTGTTTCTTTGGCTTCAATGGTTTTTGATTTTAACCAGCGCGTCGCGGCAAATTTGTCAGCTCCTTCGCTGATTTTCGCACTTAATTGACGTGCTAAACTCGGCTTTTTTTCAGTTTGAATTATCAACGCGCCCGACGTTTCCAATTCACCCAATAATTCAAATAACTGTTTTACCAATTGTGTGAAATCACACACCGTTTCTTGAAAATAAATCGACACTTTTTGTTGGGGTGCATAAAAATTTACCCGATAAACGCCATCAATGGTTTTAATTTTGGTGGCGATATTTCCAGCAATTTCTTTGTGACACAATTCGGCGGGTAATTGAAAACGGACATGACCGTCGGCGCGATGGCGTAATACACACTGTTTTTAAATGGACATAAGCTCAACGAAATCAGTAGAAAAACAAAACGGGTTTTTCTCGCTTGATGCTAGAAAAACCCGTTAACAATTGAACGCGAAAAAAACTTAGTTTTCTTTAGTTTCAGCGACTAAATCTTCTAAATTTTCTTTTTGTTGCAAGACGAAATCTTTGCCAGCATCGACGACTTTCGTGGTGCTAGCGATAATATCTTTGCGGTATTTGTGAATTAAAAATCCACTAACTAACCCTAAGCCAAATACGACGGCTGGATGTTTGACGGCGACACTCATAACTTTACTCCCACTATAAACAACGGCTGAGGCGACAGAGCCTTTAAAAATTTCTTTGGTCATCGAATCACCGCTTTGTTTAGCGGCATCATGTACTTGTTTGATGGATTTGCTTCCCATAATTGCCTCGAATTATTCGGCTAAAATTTGGTCTTCATTTAACATTTGATAAATGCCTTTACACCCTTCACAACAAAATTTTTTTTGTTCACCGTTTTTCAATTTCAAGGTAAAACCTGAAACTTCAACGGTCAATCCGCACAAATCGCAGGCTTCTTTTTCTTCGCTCATTTTAAAATCCGTAAACGTTTGACTTGCTCGTATGGTAGCAAAACGAAAGGGGCGACACAACGCGCCACCATTGAATTTTAGGAATGAACGGCTTTGTTAGACGCTTTCATTAACGCAATTCGCAATGCGCCCGTCAAACTCGCCCCCAAACCCATTCTCATTGCCACAGCGGGGAAAATAATCATTGAAGTTACAGCGAGACCTGCACCCAGTAATAACGCAGTATTGTTATGTTTTGAAGCCATGATTAAAACCTCTAACGAAATGGAAAATAACAGAATATCTATCTTTACAGCACGCCGTATGCCAAAAAATAACTTATTAAATTTCAATTGACTACGATAGAAATTGTTTGAATACGGCTTTAAAGTGTGTGATATGACACAATTTAAATGTGTTATTTGCCATTATTACCAATTTTGACAAGGCAAATTTTAAGTCGCAAAAACGGCACGTTCTCGAATAT
>CANKON010000022.1 GCA_947484105.1 Methylococcaceae bacterium
GGTGGCGCACAAGTTTCTGAAAAACACGCGAATTTTATTATTAACGCAGGCGGCGCAACAGCTGCAGATATTGAACAAATGATTGCTTACGTTCAAGCGCAAATCGCACAAAAACACGGTATAAATTTACAAACAGAGGTGTGCATCGTGGGTGAAAAGTTAAACGAAAAAACGGTTGAAGATTTCGGCACTGTTGCAGTTTTGATGGGCGGCAATGCAGCGGAGCGTGAAGTTTCGTTGAAAAGTGGCGCAGCGGTTCATTTAGCTTTGATTGCACGCGGTGTTGATGCGGTTGCCGTTGATGTGAAAGATAACGTGATTGACACGTTGGCGACACTTAAAGTGGCTAGAATTTTCAACATCATTCATGGACGCGGTGGCGAAGATGGCGTTTTGCAAGGCGTGTTAGAAGTTTTAAATATTCCCTACACGGGCAGTGGCGTTTTAGCATCAGCTCTTGCAATGGATAAATTGCGAACCAAACTTTGTTGGCGTGGTGCAAATTTACCAACACCAAATTGGTTTTTGTTGAAAAACGAAAACGATATTGATATGTGCATCGAAACGTTAGGCTTTCCGATTATTGTTAAACCGACGCTTGAAGGTTCAAGCGTCGGGATGAGCAAAGCGAAAAATCGTGTGGAATTAGTCAAAGCCTTAAAAATCGCGCTCGAATGCAATTGCGAAGTTTATGCTGAAAGTTGGGTCACGGGTGACGAATATACGATTGGGATTTTGCAAGGTGAAGCGTTGCCTGTGATTCGGTTAGAAACACCGCGTGAATTTTACGATTACGAAGCCAAGTATAATTCTACCACCACGCAATATTATTGCCCGTGCGGTTTGAATGTTGAACAAGAAAAAGCACTACAAGATTTAGCGTTAAAAGCGAGCGATATTATTGGAATCGAAGGTTGGGCGCGAGTAGATGCTTTTATCGACCAAAACGGGCAAGTACAATTGATTGAAATCAATACCGTTCCAGGCATGACCGATCACAGTTTAGTTCCGATGGCAGCAAAACACGCAGGCATTGATTTTAATGAACTTGTGTGGCGAATTCTTGAAACGAGTATTCGGAAATAGTTGGATGCGTTTGCTAAAAATCATCATCATTATGGCGTTATTTACGAGCTTAGTTTATGCTGTAAAGCAGGTCGTTCCCATCAAACATGTGAAAGTGGGTGGCGAATTTCAGTACCTTAGTCAAGACGAAATTAAAACCGCTCTTGAACCCTTAGTTGATGTTGGTTTTTTTGATGCTGATGTGCAAGCCATACATAATGTCTTAACGCAAATGATTTGGGTTGAAAGTGCGACCGTAAATCGTGTTTGGTCGGACACATTATCAATTAAAATCAAAGAGAAACACCCGTTTGTACGTTGGAGTGATAACGCATTGTTGAATAAACGCGGTGAAATTATCAGACCAACCGACATTACACCGTTTGAAAACTTACCGATTTTATATGGTGTAGAAGGACAAGAAATCAAATCGTTAGAAATTATGAAAGGTGTAAATACTGCTCTTGCTGACCACGAAATGAGTATGACTGAATTCAGCATTAACAATCGTTGGGCATGGAAAATTAAACTCACAACGGGTTTGGAAATTTTACTCGGACGCAATGAGCAATTAAAAAAATTACAACGTTTTATGAACACATTGGATGTTTTGGAACGTGAACAAATCAACGCAATGGCAGTGGTTGATTTGCGTTATCCTAATGGCTATGCGGTATCATGGAAAACTGATGCACGCCCCATAGATTGGAAAAACTTACCCGCCGCGCAAGCTGCAAATAGATAAAAATAGGCTGTAATACAGAGTGAAATATGGCAAAAAGAACAGAACGTAATTTAATCGTCGGACTTGATATTGGCACATCAAAAGTCGCGGCAATTGTGGGTGAATTAACTGGCGACGGACATCTCGAAGTCATAGGCTTTGGTTCAACCCCCTCAAAAGGTTTGAAAAAAGGCGTGGTAGTTAATTTAGAAACGACTGTACAATCGATACAACGCGCCATTGAAGAAGCTGAATTGATGGCGGGTTGCCAAATCAAATCTGTTTTCGCGGGGATTGCTGGCAGTCATATTCGCAGCCGTAATTCATTGGGCGTTGTGGCGATTAAAGATAAAGAAGTCACACAATACGACATTGATCGTGTCATTGATTCGGCAAGAGCCGTGGCGATTTCGGCTGACCAAAAAGTGTTACACATTTTGCCACAAGAATTTATCATCGATACTCAAGAAGGTATTAAAGAACCGATTGGCATGTCTGGTATTCGATTAGAAGCAAAGGTTCATATCGTGACCAGCAGCGTCAGTGCGTCGCAAAATATCATTAAATGTATTCGTCGTTGTAATCTGGAAGTTGACGATATTGTGTTAGAACAGCTTGCTTCGTGCCATGCCGTACTGACAGAGGATGAAAAAGAATTAGGTGTTTGCTTAATTGATATTGGTGGTGGTACGACAGATATTGCCGTCTACGTTGACGGTGCGATTAAACACACCGCCGTTATTCCTATTGCAGGCGATCAAGTTACAAATGACATTGCAGTGGCTTTACGCACACCGACAACCAGTGCTGAAGAAATTAAACAGCATTATGCCTGTGCGATGACGAAACTATTAAATGACGACGAAGATATTATCGAGGTTCCAAGCATTAGTGATAACAAGCCTTTTCGTAAAATTTCACGTCAAACGCTTGCAGATATTATCGAACCCCGTTATGAAGAATTGATGTTGCTCGTACAATCAGAATTACGGCGCGTGGGTTACGAAGAACAAATTGCGGCAGGCATCGTTTTAACAGGCGGAAGTTCGCAAGTTTGGGGGTTAATTGAATTAGCAGAAGAAATTTTCCACATGCCAGTCAGAATGGGCAGTCCACAAAATGTTAATGGTTTAACCGAAGTCGTAAAAAATCCGATTCATTCAACTGGGGTTGGTTTATTGATGTATGGACGCGACCATCATCAGCAAGGTTTACACCGTATCGCTGACCACGACAGTGGTGGCTCGTTAATGTCAAAAATAAAAAGCTGGTTTCAAGGCAATTTTTAAACACACTCTTTACACAACACAAAAACACATTTTTAACTAAATACAAAATCCAAGGAAAATTACGCATGAAAGACACATTTGAATTGATTGATACCTACAGCGAAAGCGCGGTAATTAAAGTTATTGGGATTGGCGGCGGTGGTAACAACGCAGTAAGTCACATGGCGGGTAACCATATTGAAGGCGTGGAATTCATTTGTGCAAACACCGACGCGCAAGCGTTACGCAAATTGAATTTTGGTACGATTATCCAATTGGGCGTGGAATTAACAAAAGGTTTAGGCGCAGGTACAAATCCAGAAGTTGGTCGTCAAGCTGCCGAAGAAAATAAAGCTCGCATTCGTGAAGTGTTGGAAGGTGCAGATATGGTATTTTTGACCGCTGGAATGGGCGGCGGTACAGGCACTGGCGCAATTCCAGTGGTAGCTGAAATTGCTCGGGGTATGGGAATTCTAACCGTTGCAGTGGTCACAAAACCTTTTGCATTTGAAGGAAAGAAAAAACAAGATGCCGCAGAAAAAGGCATTATTGAATTAGAACGCTTCGTCGATTCGTTAATCACAATTCCAAATCAAAAATTATTGCCCGTTTTAGGTAATAAAGTTTCATTGATTGATGCGTTCAAAGCTGCCAATGACGTGTTATTGGACGCAGTTCAAGGTATCACTGATTTAATTGTTCACCCTGGCATGATTAACGTCGATTTTGCGGACGTTCGCACCGTTATGTCGGGCATGGGTGCAGCAATTATGGGAACAGGTTCAGCAACTGGCGAACACCGTGCGCGTGAAGCCGCTGAAAAAGCCATTGCTTGCCCATTGCTCGAAGACATTAACTTAAAAGGCGCACGCGGTATTTTGGTGAACATTTCTGCGTCCGATATGGGAATGGCGGAATTTAGCGAAGTTGGCGATATTGTGTCAGCATTTGCGTCAGAAGATGCAACAATCAAAATCGGGATGTCAATTAACCCAGATTTAGATGACGAAATTAAAGTTACTGTCGTCGCGACAGGCATGGGATTACCTGCTGTTGAAGTGAAAGCTCCGGCCAAAAATGTACGTCACATTTCAAGTGGTCAAGCCAATTATGAAGGTTTAGATAAACCCGCTTATAAACGTCAACATTCGGCACAAACTGCACATACCGAAGGTCGTGAAACCCGTTTCGGTGCACAACCCAAACAAAGTGGCGACATCGATTATTTAGATATTCCTGCCTTTTTAAGAAGACAAGCAGACTAATCTGCTTACAATTTGCAGGTTTTCGTCTGCACTTAACGCTAACTAACGCGCTCACAAGGCGCGTTATTTTTTAACGGGCAATTCACGTTATGATTAAACAACGCACTTTAAAAAATACTATTCGTGCCACAGGCGTAGGCTTACATACTGGCGAGCAAGTTTATTTAACGCTGCATCCTGCCGAACCCAATACGGGCATTTGTTTTCGCCGTGTCGATTTGTCTCCGACTGTCACGATTCAAGCAAAACCCGAACATGTAGGCGAAACCACACTTTCAACAACACTTGTTTCAGGCGATGTCAAAATTTCAACGGTTGAACATTTGCTTTCGGCGTTTGCGGGTTTAGGTATTGATAACGCAATTGTTGATGTGACCGCTGCCGAAATTCCGATTATGGACGGCAGTGCAGGACCTTTTGTATTTTTATTGCAATCGGCTGGCGTAAAAGAACAAGATTGTCCAAAAAAATATCTGCGAATCAAACAACCTATTCGTGTTGAAGATGGTGATAAATGGGCAGCATTTGAACCTTTTGAAGGTTTTAAAGTCACGTTCACGATTGATTTTGAACATCCCGCTTTTGAACATGACGTAAAAACGGCGACGATGGATTTTTCTTCAACCACATTTGTCCGCGAAGTCAGTCGCGCTCGCACGTTTGGTTTTTTGAAAGACATTGAAATTTTGCGTGAGAATAATCTGGCACTGGGTGGAAGTTTAGATAACGCCATCGTTGTCGATGACAACAAAGTAATTAACGAAGACGGTTTGCGTTACGCGGATGAATTTGTGAAACACAAAATTCTCGATGCTATTGGCGATTTATATTTACTGGGTCACAGTTTGATTGGTGAATTTACAGGTTATAAATCAGGACACGGTTTAAATAATCGTTTGCTTCGTACATTGCTTGAAAACAAGGACGCTTGGGAAATGGTGAGTTTTGAAAATGAAAAGGACGCGCCCATTTCATTTATGCGCTCCGCTGAAACGCCGCATCATCCTGAATAAAAAATGATTACGCACGAATACGATGTGATTGTGGTTGGTGCGGGCGGTGCGGGATTACGCGCCACGCTTGGCACAGTTGAAAAAGGGTTGAAAACCGCGTGTTTGACCAAGGTTTTTCCAACTCGCTCTCACACCGTCGCTGCACAAGGCGGCATTAGTGCGGCGTTAGGAAACATGGGGGAAGACGATTGGCGTTACCATTTTTACGACACGGTGAAAGGTTCAGATTGGCTTGGCGATCAAGATGCGATTGAATATATGTGCCGTGAAGCCATTCCCGCCGTTGTTGAACTCGAACATTATGGCGTACCATTTTCTCGCACCGCTGATGGGAAAATTTACCAACGCGCTTTTGGTGGCATGACGACGCATTACGGTGAAGGTCAAGCGCAACGCACTTGCGCGGCTGCAGATAAAACAGGCCACGCGATTTTGCACACGCTGTATCAGCAATCGCTCAAACATAAAGCTGAATTTTTCGTTGAATATATCGTTCTCGATTTGGTCATGGAAAATGGCGAATGTCGCGGTGTAATTGCCTGGTGTTTGGACGATGGTTCGTTACATCTTTTTAAAGCCCACGCTACCATTTTAGCGACAGGTGGTTATGGTCGAACGTATTTTTCTTGCACATCGGCTCACACCGTTACAGGTGATGGCAATGCAATGGTTTTACGCGCAGGTTTGCCGTTACAAGACATGGAATTTATTCAATTTCATCCAACAGGTATTTACGGCGCAGGCTGTTTGATTACCGAAGGCGTTCGTGGTGAAGGTGGTTATTTAACCAATTCTGAAGGCGAACGTTTTATGGAACGTTACGCGCCACACGCCAAAGATTTAGCGTCACGCGACGTAGTCAGTCGAGCCATTACAATGGAACTCAATGCAGGGCGCGGTGTCGGTGAACATAAAGACCACGTTTATTTGCACATGGAAAATTTACCAGTTGAAGTGATACGTGAACGTTTGCCTGCGATGGTTGAATTAGCGAAAGTTTTTGCGGGAATTGATGCGACAAAAGTCCCAATGCCTGTGACACCAACTGTTCATTACAACATGGGTGGCATTCCAACAAATTATCACGCTGAAGTCGTGACATTAGACGGCGAAAATCCTGATAAAGTCATCAAAGGTTTAATGGCAATTGGTGAGGCGGCGTGCGTTTCAGTTCATGGCGCAAATCGTTTAGGTTCAAATTCATTGCTCGATTTAGTCGTTTTCGGACGCGCTGCCGCAATACGTTGTGCCGAATTGATTACACCAAATCAACCCCATTCAAATTTAAATTCTGAACTTTACGCGCCAGCTTTAGCACGATTTGAAAAAATCCGTAACGCCAACGGTTCAAAAAATACCGCTTCCATTCGCTTGGCAATGCAAAAAACCATGCAAAGCAAAGCTGCCGTTTTTAGAACACAATCGACCTTAGATGAAGGTGTTGCCGAAATGAAAGCGATTTCAGAATCGTTTGCTGATTTGAAATTAACCGACCATTCGTTGATTTGGAACACGGATTTAGTGGAAGCATTAGAACTCGATAATTTACTCGCTCAAGCCACTGTTGCGATTCAAGCGGCGGCAAATCGCCATGAAAGTCGTGGTGGTCATGCGCGTGAAGATTATCCAAATCGTGACGACGAAAACTGGTTAAAACACACACTAACTTGGTTACAAAATGGCGACGTAAAAATTGATTATCGTCCTGTTCATTTGTACACGTTGACAGACGATGTTGAAGTCATCGCGCCAAAACCTCGAATTTATTAAGTCTTAACGGTGGTTAATTCTGCGTAAGCGGTCATTAACCATCGTGATTCGCTCCGAAATTTAATCAACACACGTTCTTTCGTGCCATCACCTTCGATATTTAAAATCGTGCCGCTACCAAATGTTTCATGATGCACACGCTGTCCTTTTTTGTATTTACTGTCTGATTCTATTTCGAGTAATTTTTTTGTAGAAAAAATCGGTGTTTTAGTCGCTGTAATTGGAAACGAAACCTCACGTTTCGGGCGCACTTCATCTAACAATTCTTTTGGCAATTCACTTAAAAAACGTGATTTTCGTGAAAATGTTTCACGCCCATACAAAAAACGCTTTTCAGTATGCGTAATATGCAATTTTTTCATCGCACGAGTAATGCCGACGTAACATAAACGACGTTCTTCTTCTAACTTTTTAGGATGATTCACCGATTGTTGAGAAGGAAATAAATCTTCTTCAACCCCAACTAAAAATACTAACGGAAATTCCAAACCTTTTGCCGTGTGTAACGTCATAAGTTGAACACAATCATCGAATTCTTCGCCTTGAGATTCACCCGATTCCAAAGAGGCGCGACTTAAAAATGCGGATAATTCTGACGAGGTTTCTTCTTCCTCAATGCTAGGTTTAAATGCTTCAGCGGCATTCACCAATTCTTTTAAGTTTTCAACTTTATCCGCACTTTTCTCGATTTTATCTTGTGAATAAAACGCCATCAAACCGCTTTGCTCAATCACAAATTGCACTTTTTCACTTAACGAAAACCCGATTGTTTCACTCTCAAATTTCGTCATCAACGCCAAAAAATTTAAAAAAGAATTTGCTACACGATTTGAAATTCCTTGTGCGTTTTGTACCAAATTTGCCGCCATTAAAAGTGAAACGTTTTGTGCCGTTGCAAATTGACGTAATTCATCCATTGATTTCGCCCCAATACCCCGTGTTGGCGTGTTGATAATTCGCTCAAATGAAACATTGTCATCGCGATTTTCAAGCAAACGCAAATACGCCAACGCATTTTTAATTTCGGCACGGTCAAAAAAGCGCAAACCGCCATAAACACGATATGGCGTTTTAGACAACATCAATTTCTCTTCAAATTGGCGAGATTGTGCGTTTGAACGGTATAAAATCGCCACGTCAGCGCGTTTATTGCCCGCAGAAACCCAATTTTGAATTCGCTCAACAACATAATTCGCTTCATCAACTTCGTTGTAAGCGGCATAAATCGTAATTTTTTCGCCGTCAGCCATTTCCGTCCATAACGATTTTCCCATTCGACTTTGATTATTTTGGATAATGGCATTTGCCGCTTTGAGAATCGAACCTGTTGAACGGTAATTTTGTTCTAATTTTATGACTTGATGTTGTGGATATTCACGTTGAAATTTGTAAATGTTTTCAATTTTCGCGCCACGCCAACCATAAATGGCTTGATCATCGTCGCCAACGACAAACATATTGTCACGATTTGGACTCAGCAACGTCAGCCACGCATATTGAATAGAGTTTGTATCTTGAAATTCATCGACGTGAATTTGACTAAATCGGTCTTGATAATGAACGCGCAACGATTCGTTATCGCGCAATAATTCATAAGCCCGCAATAATAATTCTGCAAAATCAACCACGCCAGAACGTTCACATTGCGTTTCATATTGACGATAAATATAAAGGAGTCGGAGCGCATTTTTATCAGGTGTTTCGACAATATCTTTACTTCGCAAACCTGCATCTTTTTGTTCATTGATGAACCATTGAATTTCTTTTGCTGGTAATTCTTTTTCGTCAATTTTCAAATCCACTAACAATCGTTTAATTAGGCGTTGTTGGTCGTTTGAATCCAAAACTTGAAACGCTTTTGGCAAACGAGCGTGTTCTGCATGACGACGCAATAAACGGTGTGCAATGCCATGAAATGTACCAATCCACATGCCAGACGTGCTGTTTTCTAATAACGTTTCAACTCGCCCCCGCATTTCATTTGCCGCTTTATTTGTGAATGTGACGGCTAAAATACTTTGTGGCGAAACAGCATTGACTTGAATTTGCCACACAATTCGATGAACTAGAACACGGGTTTTACCGCTGCCAGCTCCCGCTAAAATTAGCATGGCTTGTGAAGGTGCGGTAACTGCTGCACGTTGAGCGTCATTAAGTGGCGCGATAATTGAGGTTATATCCATAATTTTGTTTGCAGATTTTTAGCAGCTGTGTATAGTTTGAGAGCAGACAGAGTCGATTGCTCGACTTGTTTTTTAATAGCAACATTATACAGAGGAGATTTTAAAATGAGCTTTGATTATAAACGTTTGGTGAAATTTGAACTGAACATCAACGAACAACAAAAAAAATACCGTTTATACGCGGGCATTGCGGGCTTGGTTGCATCGGTTTTCCTTGCCAGTATTCCCTTATTGTTAATTGGTTTAGTTTTAACTGCCGAAGGTTACGTCGGCTGGTGTCCACTTTGCTCGGCATTAGATAATAAGTGCAAATTCTAATTTCAAAATGCAAACGCATTATCTCGACACGGTAATGCGTTTTTTCACTTTTCACTGCCCTACTCCACATTTTCTGTGACTACCGTTTATCCGATTCCTGAAAATCACGCGCAACGCTTTCTGTTGCACAACGAAGTTCATGCACGCTCGACAATCATTCGAGGTTTGCCAGGTCGTGCCAGCCATTTAGCGTTATCACGCTCAAATGAAGAAAAAACCTACGAACGCCAACATTTAAGCCAACTTTGTGAACGTTTTGGTGTTCCCGTACCTGCATTAGATGCAGATCATTTCAGTGCCGCATTTGATTCATTTCAACTTCGCTGGGAACAGCACGGCGAATTCAGCACTTACACGTTTTATGTGCAAGGAGTCGAAGCCGAGCCGTTTTCCGAACCCGCGTTGAAAAAAGTGCCTGTTGATTGGCTTTCAACTTTGACGGGAAAAATGTTGGTTGCGACACATGCCACGATTTTGCCAGAAAATGAAAATCCCGATTTAACGGATATTTCGCCCTATTTTGTGAATAATCCCTTGGTTGGTTCAACGGTGACAGGCGGTGCAGCATGTGTTTTTACAGATTTTCGGATTCATGTTGATGGTTTTAGTCGCTTTTTGATTGTGAATAATAATTTGCGTGTTGAGCAAGGCGCACGTTTGATGAACCGACTTTTTGAAATCGAAGTTTATCGCGTATTGGCATTATTAGCGTTTCCAATTGCGCGAAAACTATCACCAGAACTTAAAAAAGCCGATCAGCAGCTTTACACAATTACCGATGCGATGACGAAATCATCGGGCAATGACTCGAAATTACTCGATGAATTGACGATGCTAGCGGCTGAAATTGAAAATCACGTTTCGAGTAATCATCTTCGATTTGCAGCGGCGAGTGCCTATTACAATTTGGTTGAACAACGGCTAATTGATTTACGCGAAGTACGAATTCAAGGGTTTCAAACGATTGGCGAATTTATTAAACGTCGCCTTGAACCAGCGGTTAATACTTGTCGCTCGACGGCAAATCGTTTCACGTCGCTTTCTGAGCGCGTGGGGAATACCAGTCAATTATTACGCACTCGCGTTGACATTATTATCGAGCGGCAAAATCAAGACTTACTTACGTCGATGAACTTACGCGCCAAAATGCAACTGCGAATGCAGCAAATGGTAGAAGGTATTTCAGTTGTAGCGATTACTTATTATGCCGCGAGTTTAATTCGCGCAATGGCTGAAACGCTGCACGCGCTAGGTTTTCACATCAATCCTGAAATCGTCGAAGGCGCGGCGGTTCCATTTATTTTGATCGGGATTGGTTTAGGTTTTAAACGAATTCACCACATCATTAAAAATATGTCTTAATGGTTTAAAACAACCGCTTTGCCCTTATAATTATGGGGTTCACTCACTTTTATTTTCAATTTTAAATTCAAATAATGGCAACTAAAGAAGATTTTTACAAAATACTTGGGGTCGATCGTAATGCGAGCGACGCTGAAATTAAAAAAAGTTATCGTAGTTTGGCGATGAAACATCATCCCGACCGAAA